>JAYUGK010000074.1:0-2256 GCA_043738415.1 Chloroflexota bacterium
GCGATCTTGAGCTCCTCCGCCGTCCGCTCGCCGATCATCAGGTTGTACTTCCGCCGGATGTGTGAGGCGATCGCCTCGTCGAACTTGGTACCTCCGACGCGCACCGAATGGGCCACCACGATCCCTCCGAGCGCGATCACCGCGATCTCGGTCGTGCCGCCGCCGATGTCCACGATCATGTTGCCGCTGGGTCCGGAGATCGGCACATTGGCGCCGATTGCGGCGGCCAGCGGCTCGGCCAGGAGATACGCGTGCCGCGCTCCCGCCTTGAGCGCCGCGTCGCGCACGGCGCGCTTCTCGACGCTGGTGACGCCGGAGGGCACGCTGATGACCACGTCCGGCTTGAAGATGCGCACGCGCGCCACTTTGTTGATGACGTAGCGCAGCAGAGCCTCCGTGATCAGATAGTCGGCGATGACGCCGTCGCGCATCGGTCGGATGGCGCGCACGTTGCCGGGGGTGCGGCCGATCATCTCGCGAGCCTCTTCTCCGACGGCCATCAGCCGATTGTCGTCGTCGCTGATCGCCACCACGGACGGCTCGTTGAGGACGACCCCTCTGCCCTTCACGTAGACGAGGATGTTGGCGGTGCCGAGGTCGATGCCGATCTTCATGCGTCGATCCGGGTGATCTGGGCGCCGAGAGCCACGAGCTTCGACTCGATCGCCTCGTAGCCGCGGTCGACGTGCTCCACGCCGGAGATGATGCTCGTGTCCTCCGCCGCCAGCGCGGCCAGGATCAGTGTCGCGCCGGCCCGCAGGTCGGCGATCTCCACCTCTCGCCCGTGGAGCGGCGTCGGGCCGGCGATCCTGGCGTGGCGCTCGTCGACCACTTCAACGATGGCGCCCATCTTCACCAGCTCCATGGTGTAGTCGAGGCGATCCTCGTAGATCGTCTCGTGGATCATTGACTCGCCGTCCGCCTGGGTCATCAGCACCGCAAGGGGAGCCTGCAGGTCGGTGGCGAATCCCGGGTACGGCTGGGTTTCGACCTCAGCTGGGCGATACCCATCGGACGAACCGACGCGCAGGCCGTCATCGGTGGTGGTGAACGGCACGCCCATGCCGGCAAGCACCTCGAGGAAGGAGCCGAGGTGGCCCGGATCCACCCCGTGGATGGTGATCTCGCCGCCGGTCACCGCCGCCGCGATCGCGAAGGTGCCTGCCTCCAGCCGATCGCCGATGACCCGATGCTCGGTCCCGCGCAAGCGGTCCACCCCATGGATCTCGAGCCGATGCGGAGCCGTGCGCTCGATCTGCGCGCCCATGGAGCGCAGCATGTCGATCAGGTCCTCGACCTCAGGCTCCGAGGCCGCATTCTCGATCACCGTGGTGCCGCGTGCCAGGGTGGCGGCCAGCATCGCGTTCTCAGTGCCCATCACGGTGACGTACGGGAACTCGATGCGCGCGCCGCGCAGTCCGCCCGGGGCCTGTGCGAAGTAGTAGCCGTTCTTGTAATCGATCTCGGCCCCGAGGGCGCGCATCGCCTCGACGTGCAGGTCGACGGGGCGGCGCCCGATCCGATCGCCGCCGGGGTTGCTGATGATCACCCGCCCGAAGCGGGTCAGCAGCGGCCCGAGCAGGATGAACGACGAGCGCATCTTCATCGCCGCCTCGAGCGGTACGAAAGGCCAGTCCGCCGCGAGCGCCTGCACCCGAAGGCTCTCCTCACCGCCCGGCCCCAGCTCGAAGCCGATGTCGGCCATGGTGGCGCGCAGGATCTGCACGTCGCTGATGCGGGGGACGTTGTGAAGCGTGCATGGCTCATCGGTCAGGGCAGCCGCCGCCATGAGCTTCAGCACGGCGTTCTTGGCGCCCGCTATCTGCACCTCGCCGCGGAGCGGCACGCCGCCGGTGATGATGAACTTCTGCATGGGTGCCGCCAGTGTACCGATGGCTTCAGGCGGGCCACGCCTCCTTCCACTCGTGCGCGCCGCGGTGGTGCCCGTCGCACAGCCCGACACGCCCACCCATGTGCCGTGACGGCAGGAACGGCTGCATCCCCTCCTCGAACGGCGTCGGCCCAGCGTTGCACAGCATGTAGCGGCGCTCCCTGGCCCACGAATAGGCGTGGTCCGATGAGCAGAACGCGTAGCCCTTCGTGAAGTTGCCGCTGGCGCCGGGGGGCGGAGATCCGGGCAGCCCGATCGGCCCGGACTCGCGAACGATCTCGATCCTTACCGGCAGCAGGGCGAGGCGTGCACCGCAGTGGTCGCAGGACTGCATCAGGCCAGGTAGTGCTCCCCGTCGTCGCGCG
>JAYUGK010000075.1:0-2227 GCA_043738415.1 Chloroflexota bacterium
GTGGCGACCGATGCCTGGCTGGTGATCGTCGGGGAGGGCTCGCTCGATGCGGAGCTGCGGGCCCAGGCTGCCGCGCTGCCGGCGACGGTGCGCGACAGGATCGTTTTCACGGGACGTCGCGAGGATGTCGCCTCCATCACCGGCGAGCTGGATGTCGCCGTGCTCCCGTCGCTGCGCGAAGCCCAGGGGATCTCGATCCTCGAGGCCATGGCGCGGCGTCGGCCAGTCGTTGCATCCGCGGTCGGCGGGATTCCGGAAGTGCTCACTGACGGCCTCGACGGCCTCCTCGTCATGCCGGCGGATCCCGCGGCACTGGCAGAGGCCTGCATCCGGCTCATCTGCTCCCCGAGCCTGCGCGCGGCCATGGGCGAGGCGGGCCGGGCCACCGTCGCGGCTCGCTTCAGCCTGGACGCGATGGTGCGCCGCATCGAGCTGGTGTACGACGAGGAACTGCATCGCGCTGGGATCCCCAGGATGAGCCGGCCCGCCCGGCGGTCCGCAACCTCGCCTCGCGAACGGTCCGCATTGGAGGTCCCGCCCCTCTAGCGGCCTGCCTCCTCGGGGACGCCGTACTCGCCGATCAGCGGCACGAACACGACAGGCTCGCGCACTTCCGTGATCAGCTCTGAGCCCTGCCGCTGCACGACGGTCAGCAGCTGACGGTCCCGGGCACCCACCGGCATCACCAGCTTCCCGCCATTGGGGTCGAGTTGCGAGAGCAGCGGCTGCGGCACCGACGGTCCCCCTGCGGTGACCAGGATCGCCTGGTAGGGAGCGCCAGTCGTCCAGCCGAGCGTCCCGTCGCCGATCACCAGGCTAACTGTGTCGTAGCCGGTGTCCGCCAGGCGCCCGGCGGCGCGCCGCGACAGGTCGGCATGGCGCTCAATGCTGATCACCTCGGCCCCCAGCTCGGCCAGGATCGCGGCCTGGTAGCCGCTGCCGGTGCCGATCTCCAGTACCTTCGACCCGCGCCAGCCCGCCACGGGACGGGCGGCGTCAGTCATCAGGGCCACGATGTAGGGCTGTGAGATGGTCTGCCCTTCGGCGAGCGGCAGAGCCTCGTCTCCATAGGGGTCGGGCGCGTCCACGAAAAGGTGCCGCGGCACGTTGCCGAACGCTCGCAGCAGCTCGGGATCGACCAGGCCGCGCGCCTCGATCTGGCCGTGCACCATGCGCCCGCGAGCCCGCTCCATGGGGTCGGTCATGGGCGCAGGGTCAGCGGCGGGACGGCGATGTCGCCACCACATCGGTCTGCCGAAACGAGGACGACCGCGTCAGTGCGACGCGGTCGTGTCGGTCAGGCCTGGGCTGCCGTCGTGGCCGGCCGCCGGGTCTTGCCGTTTCCGACCGGCTCGATCGGCTCGATCGCGTCGGGGATGGGCATCGGACCCGAGTCGAAGGCCCCCAGCGTGGCGGCGTCCAGCAGATCGTTGAGCAGCCGATCGGCGCGCTCGCGCACCAGGAGCCGCGTCTCTCGTCCAGAGCGCGGTGCGAGCAGGACGCCGACAGCCAGCCCCATGAAGAAGAAACGGATCGCGATTCGTACGCGGCTGAACATGGCATGAGCCTCGTGATGGGACAAGGGTGTGAGGCGACAAGGATAGCATCCGCGTCGCGAGGTCCCCCTGAGAGGGCTCAGGGGGCGGGCGTCACCGAAGCGACCGGCGTGGCCGACACCCCTACGGACGGGTTCGCCGAGCCAGACCCCGAGGTGGACGGGGATCCGCTCCCGCTCGGCACGGGAGTTGCGCTGGCCGCGGGCAGGGGGGTGGGCGAGGGGAGAAGCGAGCCGGGCAGGCCGGCAAAGCTGAGCACGAAGATCATCAGGAAGATGACGATCACGGCTGCCACCCAGATACGGGCCAGGGAGTCGTCGCGGGTCGGCAGGGCGCCGCGGTAGCCGGCCTCCCCGGACGGCTCGTCGCGTCGCTTCTGGCTGGTCATCGGTCACCCCTGGCGATCTTCGGCCGGTCCAGCGGCCCGGCGAAGGGTAGCAACTTCTACCGGGCGCCGCGCATGGCCGGCACCAGCAGCCCGCCGAGCCCGGCGGCCGCAATCAGCCCGCCACCCAGCATCAGGACCGAGGCAGCGCCCAGGATCCCGGCCAGCCAGCCCGCCAGGCCCATCGACAGCGCCATCGCGCCGAAGGTGAGCGCCTGTCGGGTAGACACGACCCGCCCGAAGAGCCGCTGCGGGGTGCGCTCCTGGAATAGCGTGATGGTCGGCA
>JAYUGK010000076.1:0-17098 GCA_043738415.1 Chloroflexota bacterium
CTGCTCGAACGCGGTGAGACACTCCAGGAGGAGATCGGTCTGGAGGAGGCGGTCGATCAGCTGATCGAGAACACCGACGACGCCTACGGCTTCCCGCCGTTCGCGACCTTTGCCCCGCACCTGCGCATCAACGGAGACGACTACGCGACGCTGCGAAGCAAGGAGCGAGCCATCCTGACCTCCGCCCTGGGCGACGCCATGACCTGGAGGCTGCGGGTGCCGGGTCACGAGTGGGCGCAGATCCTGCCGGACATCATCGAGGGGCAGCCGGCTGACAACGGGCGGATCGCGTTTCCGATTCATCCGGTCAGCGACGACGAGCGAGAGGCGCGTTCCGACCCGGTCGCCAAGGAGGTGGGCTAGTAGAGATGCAGCCACCAGCCAGTGCCGGCCGGGTCTGGTGGCAGGCGATCGGCCGGTACGTGGCCGGCGCCCTGCGTTTCGGCGCCCTGCGTCTCGGTCCCCTGCTCGCGAGGATCCGGTCTCCCGAGACCCGCCGTCGACTCCTTTCGCTGATGCGCTTCGTTGCGGCCACCCTGGTGATCTGGCTGCCGCTGGTGCTGGCCCTGGTGGTGGGAGCCATGCTCCGGCTCTCCGCGCTGAACGCGCTCGGCTATAACACCGACGAGGCGGTCTATTCGGGTCAGGCGGCGGCCATCGCGCAGGACCCCGCCCTGTCCCTGGTCTTCCCGATCTTCAGAGCCCATCCACTGCTGTTCCAGTTCGTCCTGGCGCTCGTCTACTCCGGCGGGGTGAGTGACCTGGCGGGCCGGCTGGTGGCCGTCGCCATCGGCCTGCTGACGGTCCTGCTGGCCTATTCGCTCGGGCGTCTCCTCTACGGGCATCTTGCCGGCCTGCTGGCGGCGGGGATTCTGGCCGTGATGCCCTACCACGTCATCGTTTCGCGGCAGGTGCTGCTGGACGGCCCGATGGCGTTCCTGGCGACGCTCACGCTCTACCTGGTGGCCAGGTTCGCCACGACCCGGCGCGCCGCCTGGCTGTACGCGGCGGGCGGCGCGATGGGACTGACCTTCCTCGCCAAGGAGACCGGGATCGTTCTGGTCGGGGCGGTCTACACCTTCCTGGCCCTGCAGCCCGCGGTTCGAGTGCGGATCCGGGACCTGCTGATCGCGACCGGGACGATGCTCCTGGTGATTGCACCATTTCCACTCACCCTCCTGCTGGCCGGGGGCGGGGGGACCGAGCGCACGCGCCAATACCTGATCTGGCAACTGTTCCGACGGCCCAACCATGCGTGGGACTTCTATGCCGCGGTGGTCACACCATCGCTGGGCCTGCTGGTGGTGGGCGTTGCGATCGCCGGCGTTGTGCTGCTGCGGCGCAGGCTGGGGTGGCAGGACGTGCTGCTCATCTCCTGGATCATTGTCCCGCTCGCCTTCTTCCAGCTCTGGCCGGTGAAGGGGTTCCAGTACCTGGTGTCGATCGCGCCGCCAGTTGCCTTGCTGGCCGCCCGGGCCCTCACCGAGTTCCGACCCGGCTGGGTGAAGACTTCCTTCGGTTGGGCCGTGAACGTTGGCTGGCTGCGGCCGCTCGCCATGGCGGCGGTGCTCGTGTCGGTCGCGGTGCCGACCATCGGGCTCGTTTCCCCGGCAGCCTCGGACACGTTCCTCGCCGGTTCGGGGGGCGTGCCGGGCGGACGCGAGGCGGGCATGTGGGTCGAGGCCAACACCCCGGCCGGGTCTCGCTTGATGACGATCGGTCCCTCGATGGCCAACATCCTGCAGTTCTACGGGCATCGGCCAGCGTCGGGACTGTCGGTCAGCCCAAACCCGCTTCAGCGCAACCCGTCCTACGAGCCACTGAAGAACCCGGATCTCCTCATTCGCAACAACGAGGTGCAGTACGTCGTATGGGACTCGTACTCCGCCTCGCGGACCGACTTCTTCGCGAGCAAGCTGCTCAGCTACGTCCGCCGCTACCACGGCCGCGCGGTGCACACCGAGACCGTGACGATACGGTCGGCATCCGGGGTCGATGTCGAATCACCGGTGATCGTGATCTACGAGGTGCGTCCGTGATCCTGCGAGCCTTCGCTGCATTCGCCCTGCTATTCACCGCCGTGGCCCCCGGCCCTGCCCTCGCTGCCGACCCGCCGACGCAGACCCCGATCAAGCACTTCATGTTTCTCCTGCAGGAGAACCACTCGTTCGACAACTACTTCGGCACCTACCCCAACGCCGATGGCATCCCGGCCGGCACGTGCATGCCTCTCGACCCCGCCCAGCCAAGCCTCGGTTGCATCACGTCATTCCACCTTGGCAGTCAGCCCGTCAGCGACCTGCTCCACAACCGGGAGACGTTTGTTGGCCAGTACCTTGATGGGAAGATGGATGGTTTCGTCTCGGCCCACCGAGCGCTTGGCGGTTCGAACGCAGAACAGGTTGCTCGCCTCGCCATGGGGTACTACGACGACCGCGACCTCCCCTACTACTGGAACGTGGCCCGCCAGTACGTGCTGTTTGATCGGTTCTTCAGCTCGGCAGCGGCTGGAAGCTTCATGAATCACATGTACTGGGTTACCGCGAGTCCGGGTGACCCGAATCACGACTCACCCCCGGTGGATGGCTTCGGCGACGACCTGCTGACCATCTTCGATCGGCTCGAGTCGGCGGGGATCTCCTGGAAGTTCTACGTCCAGAACTACGACCCCACCATCAACTATCGAACGCTGGCGAACGCTGGCGACAAGGCTGCGCAGGCGGTGTTCGTCCCGTTGCTCGACTTCAACCGCTTCCTTGACAATCCGTCTCTCTTCAGCCATATCGTCGACATCGGGCAGTACTACACAGACCTCCAGAATGGGACCCTGCCGACCGTGGCGTACATGGCCCCCCTGGGCTCAAGCGAGCATCCACCGGGCAGCATTCAGGCCGGAGAACGCTTTGTCCAGACCATCATCAACGGCCTCACACGATCCGAGTACTGGAACAGCTCGGCCTTCCTGTGGGCGTATGACGACTGGGGAGGGTGGTTTGACCACGTTTCGCCGCCGCAGGTTGACGCATACGGGTACGGGTTCCGGGTTCCGGCTCTGCTCGTGAGCCCCTACGCCCGCCAGGGCCAGGTCAATTCCACCACGCTCGACTACACCTCGGTCCTGAAGTTCATCGAAGACAACTGGGGGCTGAAGCCCTTGGCGGCCCGCGATGCGGCCGCCACCAGCATCGCCTCCGCCTTCGATTTCACGAGCCCGCCCAGGCCCCCCGAGTTCCTGCCGGCCAGCCGCACCACCGACCTGCCGGCCGAACCGAACCGCACGGTGCTGTACATCGCCTATGCGGCGGCCATCGTGCTGGCGCTCGCGCTGCTTTTGGCGGCAGGCCTCCCGCCGCTGATCGCCCGAGGTCTGGCGCGGCGCCGCGCGCGGCGCAGCGCACCGTGAGACCCGGGCCCGGGCGCCGCCTGGGAACCGTGCTGCTGGCGGTCCTCATCATCGGTCTCATCGCGCCTCAGGCCCGCGCGGTCGTAAAGAGCGCAACCGTGATGCGGGTCGACCGGGTCGCACCGGTCGCCTGGGGAGCGCGCGCATCGGTGACCGCCCACCTGATGTTGTCGAATGGGGCACCGGTCGCCGACCGCCATGTCGATCTCCACCTGGCGGGGGACACGGCGGGCGGCCGAACTGACGCAAACGGGACGGCGATCTTCGATATCAAGACCCCGGTCCTGCCAGGCGGGTATGCCCTGCAGGTCACCTTCCGCGGCTCCTCCGACCTGCTGCCATCACAGGCAAGCACCACCCTCACGGTGTTGCCGCGCACCTTCACGATCCACACCGTGCCAGTCCAGCAGGGACTTCCGTTCATCCTGAACGGCACCGGGTTCGTCTCTGACGCGAACGGAATCGCCCAGATCGTGGTCGCGCCTGACTTTGACGAGTCGCTGCGCCCCGATGCGGGGAACCTGGTGGTCGCCCCGGGGGTCGAGGAGCGATTTGCGCGGTGGAGGACCCACAACGGGGATATCTATGCGACCTATGAGACGTACTACGAGATCCGCCTCGCGTTTGTGGACCTGGCGGGCAACCCGGTCGACCCCGCTCGCGTGACGAAGGTCTCCCTCAAGGGCGCCATCGGCAATCAGCTCAGTGTCCAACCGAACACTCCGTTCACGGTTCTCGGGCAGCGAGTGGTCCCGCTCGCCGGCGAGCTCCAGACGAAGGACGTCGGCTATTCGGTGGAGGATGTCGTGGTCGACGGCGCCAGCGTGGTCCACCGTGCCCAGAACCGCTTCACGCCGAGCCTGGAGCGCACCTGGACGATCACGCTTCTCTTCTATTCGGCCCACGTCCTGGTCCGAGACGCGATCTTCGGTTTCCCACTCGCCTCAGAACTGACCATCACGTACCCCGATGGCCATGAGGTCGCCGTGCCGACGAAAGATGGAGAGCTGAGCCTGACCGCGATGGCCCGCGGCAACTACAGCATCGTCGCCCGGGGCTGGGGAATCTCGTTCTCGCGACCCGTCGCTCTATCCCGTGACCAGGATGTTGACCTCAAGGTCATCACCTACCTGGACCTCGGCGTGGTCGTGGGCCTCGTGATGTTCGTCGTCTTCGGGCTCCTCCTGGTGGGCCGACCGGGGAAGGCGCGCGGATTTCGCGACAAGGTTCGCACGAGAGGCCGTCGGGTGGTCACCGCCGCCGGCATTCTGACGGCGATCCTGGCCGGTGCCGTGGCGAGGGGGCGGCGCCTCGCCCGCGGATTGGCATCCGGCATCTCCGCGCTGATGGCGAGACCGACGCGGTTGGCGCCCAGCCCGGCGCCCGCCGCGACCCCCAGGGCGAGGCCGGAGCGCAGGGTCCATGTCGTCCGCGCCGGCGACACCCTGGAGAGCATCGCCGCGCAGGAGCTCGGCGATGAGAATGCCTGGACCGAGATCCTGCATGCGAACGGCGACGTTCTCTTTGATTCGGACCAACTTGTCCCTGGCACCCGGCTGAGGATTCCTTGATCGGGAGGCGGACGCTGATGGCCGTGATCGCGGCGGGCTGCATCACGGCCCTGGGATCGGCGACGCCGGCGCATGGTCGGCTCGCGGTATCGATCGCGGGCGAGCCACATGCGCCGGCCGCCGACAACCCGATCCCCTTCCTGGCCTACTACTACATCTGGTACGACAAACGGTCGTGGGATCGGGCCAAGCGCGACTTTCCCGCGCTGGGGCGCTATTCAAGCGACGACCCCGACGTGATGCGGCGGCACATCCGGTGGGCCAAGGCGGCGGGCATCACCGGGTTCATCGTGAGCTGGAAGAGCACCCCACCGCTCAATCGTCGCCTCGAGCAGCTGATGCGGGTGGCGAACGAGGAGGACTTCAAGCTCGCCATCATCTACCAGGGACTCGACTTCAACCGCCGGCCACTCCCGGCCGCCCGAGTCCAGGCCGATCTGCTCTATTTCCAGCAGCAGTACGCGCAGGACCCGGTCTTCCGAATCTTCGAGAAGCCTCTCGTCATCTTCTCCGGCACGTGGGAGTTCACCGAGTCCGACATTGAATCCGTGACGGCCAGTCTGCGCGAGGGTCTGCTGATCCTTGGGTCCGAGAAGAATGTCAAGGGCTACCAGCGGATCCAGCGCCTTGTCGACGGGGACGCGTACTACTGGTCATCGGTCAATCCTGAAACCCATCCCGATTACCAGGGCAAGCTCGACGAAATGGCCACCGCGGTCCACGTCTCGGGCGGGCTCTGGATCGCCCCTGCCGCGCCTGGGTTCAATGGCACGCTGCTCGGTGGCGTCACCGTGGTCGATCGGAAGGATGGAGACACGCTGCGACAAGAGGTGGCCGCCGCCCTCCAATCGGGGCCGGACGCGGTGGGTCTCATCAGCTGGAATGAGTTCAGCGAGAACTCGCACGTCGAGCCCAGTCACTTATATGGAGACCGATACCTGCAGGTGCTCAGCGAGCTCGCGCACCTGCCGCCACCGAAGATCGATCTGCTCGGCTCGTCCGATGACCAGCCCGACGCGGGCCCGGGCGCGTCGGCGACCGACCTTTGGCGCGTGGCCGTGATCGGGCTGCTGGTGGCGACAATCGCCCTCGCCCCGCTCGTGCTCGCGCGCCGCGCCCGCCGGGCACGCGGCCCGTCATGAGCCGCTGGTCACCACCACCAGCTGCGAGGCGTTGCCGGTCTCACGGCTGGCGAGGCTGGTCGCCTTGCTGCTCCCGGTGCTCAGCGCGAGGCTGAACGACCCGTTGCCGGTAATCAGGCCGCTGCCGGTCAGGTCGATATCCCTCCAGGTCCCGGTGGTGAGCGAACCGCAGCTGGTGAGGTTGGCGCCGAGCGGTGGGGCATTGGACCATCGGGCCCGTCACCGGCTGCGGCGACCACCGGATGGGACCCTCCGACATTGCGGGGCGCGAACCCGGTCGGCAGCGGCGGCGGCTGGCTGACCCCATTGGCGAAATTCAGCGTCACCGCGGCACCCGAACTGGTGAAGCCATCTCGCAACAGCGCATGCGCCGCGAGCTGGTGGCTGCCGTCGACCCAGCTGGCGGACGGCAACTGGAAGGCATACGGCGCGACGAAGTCGGTGATCAGGTAGCCGGCGTCCAGCGTGAATTCGAGGCGACGGATTCCGGGGCTGGCCCCGATGATCGTCACGCTGGCGGCCACGCCAAGGTTGCCGGTAGCCGATGCACCGCTGGCGGGGGCGTCGATGCAGACGGTGACGATGTAGGAGGATGGCCCGGTCGAGGCGCAGCTGGCGGCCGCGTGCGCGGGAACTGCCGCGGCGAACATCGCCAAGGAGACTGCGATGACCTCCGCCAGGAGGGTCGGGAGCGCCCGGCGCTTGAAGCCGCTCAGGCGACGCAAGTCGGGAGCCAGGGAGCGGTGCGGCTCCCGTGAGCCGAACTCGTGGTTACCGGCGCGCATGGTGACCCCAGGGGAGCGATACGCCAATCGTCGAGCAGTAGACCACCTGCACGGCCGGCCGGCAAACGGTCCGGTGCACGTCGGCACCACTTCCTTGGCGGTTGACGAAGGCCTCCCCGCCGGGCCTCCGTGACTGGATCGCCACCGGCGTCATCATCCTTCTGCTGCCGGCCGCTACCATTCCCGTGCCAGATGCCAATGCCGCCGGTCCTCAGCGTCGTGCCGATCCGACTCAGGCGTTGCCCGGAGCCAGGATCAGCAGCTCCGGGTGGGGATTCGACGTCGAATTCGAGGTCCCGAAGAACAGCGCCCCGGGCCACCGCGAGGTCTGCGCGATGATCCAGGCCATCGGCAAGACCTTGCTCGCGCACCAGCGCACGGTCGCCGGCGTCGCGGTCGCCGGCATCGCGGTCGCCAGCATCATGGTGATCGTCCTGGCCGGCGGATCCGGACCATCGCCTGGCGCCCCGACCGGCTCCCCGACATCCAGCGCGAGCTCCGATGCGACAGGGACGGGCGCCACGCCGAGCTTGTCTCCGGGCGCCTCTACCTCGGCAGCGCCGACCCCCACGGCAGCGCCGACCCCCACGGCGACGCCGACCCCCACTACCACGTCCCCCGGGACCGCAGATCGGCAGCCGTCCTTCCCCATTCGCGCAGCGTTCTACTATCCGTGGTTCCCGGAGGCGTGGCGACAGCAGGGTCTCGATCCGTTCACGCGCTACCACCCGTCCCTCGGCTTCTACGACTCGTCGCTGCGGACGGTGATCCGCGGCCACATCGCCGCGATGCAGTACGGGAAGATCGCGGTCGGCATCAACTCCTGGTGGGGCCAGGGAAGCCGAACCGACACCCGGGTGGCAACCCTGCTGGCGGCCACCACCGGCAGCGCCTTCCGCTGGGCCGTGTACTACGAGCCGGAAGGGCAGACCGATCCGAGCGTGCAGCAGATCCGCGACGACCTCGCCTACCTGGCCGACCGATACGGCTCCGATCCCGCGTACCTGAGGGTGGGCGGGCGATTCGTCGTCTTCGTGTATGGGGATCCCGGCGACTCGTGCGGGATGGCCGATCGCTGGGTCCAGGCGAACACCGTGCATGCCTACATCGTGCTGAAGGTGTTCTCGGGCTTTCGAAGCTGCCCGAATCAGCCGGACGGTTGGCACCAGTACGCTCCGGCAGTCGCCGATGCCGAGCAGACCGGTTTCAGCTACTCCGTCAGCCCGGGCTTCGACAAGCCCACCGAATCGGGTCCGCGCCTGGCTCGTGACGTGGCGCGCTGGGAGATGAGCATCCGTGCCATGGTGCGCAGCGGGGCACCGTGGCAGCTCATAACCACCTTCAACGAGTGGGGCGAGGGCTCGAGCGTCGAGAGCGCCACCGAGTGGCAGAGTGCCTCTGGGTTCGGGGCATACCTGGATGCCCTCCACACCGACGGCGCGTCGGCGTCACAGCCGACTCCGGCCCCCACCGCGCAGGCGATGGGGGCTCCGAGCGGCACGGCCGTCCTGGTCGGCGCCGGCGACATCGCGTCCTGCACGTCGGACGGAGATGAGCAGACCGCCGACCTTCTTGCCCGCATTGAGGGGACGGTCATCGCGCTCGGCGACAACGCGTACGAGTCGGGCTCGCTGCAGGAGTATCAAGACTGCTACGCCGGGTCATGGGGCCGCTTCAAGGCTCGGACGATGCCGGCCGTCGGCAATCATGAATACCTGACCGGCGCGGCCCAGGGCTTCCGCGACTACTTCGGGTGGGGCAGCGCGCGCACCTACTATGCCTACAACGCCGGCGCATGGCGCGTCTACGTGATGGATTCGAATTGCTCCCCGGTGGGCGGCTGCGGGCCGGGCAGCCCGCAATACGAGTGGCTCTCCGCCGATCTGACGGCCAACCCACGGCAATGCGTCGTCGCCTATTGGCACCATCCGAAGTTCACGATTGGGCCGCACGCCAACGATGAGGGCGGCGCGGGCGTCTTTTGGAACCTCCTGTACGCCCACGGCGCGGAGCTCATCCTCAACGGTCACGACCACAGCTACCAGCGCTGGACGCCGATGCGGCCGGACGGGACCCCGGATCCGAACGGCATCAGGCTGATCGTCGACGGCGCCGGTGGAAGGAACCTCACCACGCCGACCCGAAGCGACGGCCGCGTCGAAGCCGAGAACCACGACACCGCCGGCGTGCTTCGGCTGGTGCTCCGTCCGGGCGCGTATGACTGGCAGTTCATCCCAGTGGCGGGCCGGTCGTTCAGCGACGCGGGATCGGGCTCCTGCCACTGAGCAGGTGGCAGTCTCAAACAGCAGGGAGCTTGGCCACCTCAATCACGAGCCTCGGGGCGGTGCTGGCGCCCGCTTCGCGGCTGGCGAAGGCGACGGCCGTCGTGCTCGTGGTGAAGAGGACGAAGCTGTACCGCCCGTCCCCGGCAATCGCGGACGTCAGCGCGACCTCGACCCAGGCCTCGCCCGAGATGAGCCCGGATCTTCCGGCCAGGTCGCCCTGAGCAGGCTGCGCGCCATAGGTGAGCTGTGATTCTGACCAGGCGCCATGTACGGTTCGCACCTGAAAGCCCTGGATCTGCCTGCCGAGAGCATGGATCCGCAACCTGGCGCCGAGCACTGGCCTGGCAATGCCTGACACCGTGAACTCGAGATAGGTGAGCGTTTCGGGATCGGCATCTACCCGTAGCTCCGGCGCGGTCCCGTACTTCAACTCGGGCCGCCCGGCAAAGACATAGGCGTCGGCTGTGGCGACGAACTCGATGAACTCGGATTCGACCGCGGTGCTGCTGGGCTGCGTGGCGACCGGAGGGGCGCTGGCAGTCGGTGAGGCGCCCGGGAGAATCGGCGGCAGCGGGGGAATCCCGCCAAACAGCCAGGCGGTCAGCACGAGCAACATCGCAGCGGCGTTCACCACCAGGCGATGGCGAAATGGAAGACGCTGAGGGAGCCTGACCTCGGCCGCCGGCGGTGATGACATCGGCGTCATCTTTGCACGCGGCGACGAGGTGCGGAAGCAGGTGGCTCGCCAACTTCGGTGCCAATCGCTGGGAGCCCTCCGACCGGGCTGCGAGGTGCACCGCGCGCACCTTGAGGCCGAGAGGCGTGCGGAGAGGCTGGCCTGGGCGCGCATGGGGGTGAAGTTGGTCGCGTGCATGGGGTGCACCTGGACGGCGTGAGACCGGCGACCCGACGGGCGACGCGCGTGCACTCTCCTCCCATGCAGCGCCTCGCCATCCTGAAGATCGTGCGGGTCAGGCTTGGATCATGTTGGCTGGGCGCAACCCGCAGGCGCAGCCCGGCCGCTTATCGGCGCGCGCGCGCTTGCGCTCAGCGCAAGTAACGGGCAAGTTCGGGTCAGGCTTAGGGCTGGAAGGGTGCCTGCCTGGCCGTCATGTGCGCCCAGCGCAGGGGCTGGCCAAGGTGGGGGCGGAAAGGACTGACCTGCGGAGGGTGGGTGCGTCTGCTTGGCCGTTACTTGCGCTGGGCGCAAGCGAAGGATCAGCGGCGGACGAAGGCGACCTAGGGGACGGGGTAGGTGGCCACGTCGCTCTGCGCGACGAGGAAGGCCCCAGCTCGGTGGCGCGGATCACCTGCACGCGCAGGTAGTAGGTGTGGCCGGTGACAAGTGCCGCCGAGACGTAGGAGCCGACCCCCTGGTCCCCCACCGCGGCGAGGTACGAATCGCCGCCCAGGTACGAGGGCTCGGGGTTCGTCTCGGAGTAGGCATGCCGCCAACTACTCCGAAGCCGCGGGGGACTCCGTCGGGGCGCCCCAGCGCTCGGCCAGCTCGGCCAGGACGCTGAGCGAGGGGGCGAAGTAGAAGGAGCCGCTGACCGGGCGCGAGAAGTCAGTGAGGCGGTCGTGGACCCGGTCCGCATCGGTGCCGAACATACGCGACAGCATCCGGTCGAAGCGCGACCGGTCCGCGGAGAAGGCCACGAAGTAGAGGCCGTGCTCGGCGACCGTGCCGTACGGAACGCTGCGGCGGTAGATGGGGATCTCGTCGCCGGCCTGGTCGGTGATCTGCACGCGGGCGATGTGCGCGTCCGGGGGAAGGGCATCGCCGGTCAGCTCCACGCTCAAGGGCTTGGTGCGACCGACCACCCGCTGCTGTTCCTGGACCTCCAGCTTCTCGAACGCGTCGAGGTCGTGAATCCAGCGCATGACCAGCACGTGGGCACCACCGGCGCCCGGCTGGCCGTCGGGGACCAGCGCCACGCCGGGCGCCTCGTGGGTCATCGGGTTGGCGGAGCCGTCGATGAAGCCGGTCAGGTCCCGGCTGTCCCGGTGCACGAAGCACGGCTGCTCGGAGGCGACGACCGCGACATCGGCCAGCATCCTGACGGCGGCGCGTGAATGCTCGAAGACCACGTCCTGCGAGCTGCCGTTGATCCACAGCCAGAAGTCGTGCTGTGTGGCCGGGGCGTGGTGGCCGCCGAGCCGCCCGATGGGGGTGAAGAGGGCCATGCCTTCGGGGGCATGCTCGGGCGCGACGGTGCGCCACAGTTCGCTTCCGAAGCCGATCACCAGGTTGACCCCGCCCGCCGAGACGGCCGGCGCACGCAGCTGGCTGAGGGCCGCGGTGGCAAGGCCGATGTCGACATCGGCTCGCAGATCGAACTCGATGAACTCGTGCGCGATGGTGCCCTGCGCAAAGATCCCGAACTGGGGGACGGTCATGGGGCGACATGGTAGCGCGCCCTGGTCGTCCCCCGCGGCCAGGGCGATATCGGCTCGCTGCGGGTGATCGGCTCCGGAAGCGCGCCGCTGTCTGCGGGGATGGTGCTGGGCTGGAAGGAGCGGCATGGGATCGACGTGCTCAACCTGTTCGGCAGCAACGAGGGCGTGGCTTTGATCGGCGGCGGGCGCACTTCGAGGGCGAAGGAGTGGCGGCCGGGGTGTAGCGGATCGGGGGCCGCGGCCGAACAATCAGGTGGAGCGCACGCTGCTCGGCGAGGCGGCCGGTCGCCGCGTGCCGACAGCCGGCCCTGACGCTGTGTCAGCGGCGGGCACGAAGGCGGCCCGGTAGCGTTCGACGGCGGCGGCGGCGCCACGCTCGGCGAAGAAGGCCTCACCGGCCGCCGCGGCGGCTGCGGCCTCCGGTTCGCGGTCTCCGGCCAATGCGCCCCACTCCAGCCCGGTGAGCGCCTCTTCGAGGAGATGACCTGCCTGCCGGCGCAGCTCCAGCGCCTGTCGGTATCCGACCCTCGCCTCGTCCCAGCGCCCTTCACGAGCCGCCAGGCCGCCCTCGGCGTGGGCGATGGCAGCGATGCTCAGCCTGGCGCGCAATGGGCTGGCGCGCAGGGTTTTCAGGGCCTGGAGCAGATCTTCCTGGAGGTCGCCCGCGATGGCGGCGTGCGCGGCGAGGGCCGCTCCGTCGGTTGCAGCATTGAAGTCAGTAGACGCGGTGAGCCCATTGCGCGCCGCGGAGACCCACTCGCCGCGCCAGAGGGCGCGAAAGGCATCAGAGAAGGCCAGGGCGCCGGTCACCGCGAGGCTGTCCAGGGTCGCCGCGGCGACCTCAGCCTTCGCCTGCTCCGCGTCGGCGACTTCCTCGTCGCCGTGAAGCGCTGCCAGTAGGCTTCGGGTGCTGGCGAATGACATCTGCGCATACGGGCTCAGCGTCCCGGCCTCTTCAAGGGTCTCGATCTGCTCCAACCACGCCCCCGAATCGCCGGAGTTGATTGAAAAGGTGGCCAGCGCCAAGACGAAGTACTGCGTGAGTGCACCGCTGCCGAATCGAACGGCAAGCTCGAGTCCCTCCCGCCCGAGGGCGGCTCCTTCCTTCAGGTCGTCGTCGCCCAGGACAAGGAGCAGATTGTTGCGGGCGCGCAGCGCTGGGCTGATCAGTCCCCGCCGATCCGCAACCGCGATCGCGCCCCGCAGCGCCGCCTCCGCTTCGACGACGCGTCCCATCATCTGCAGGGCCGACCCCTTGTTGATGAGCGCCTCGAGGATGGGCAGCACCAGGTGGTGTTGGGCGCCGAGGTCGAAAGCACGGTCCGCGGTGGCCACCGCATCCTTGCTTCGTCCGGTCAGCATGTAGACCCGCGACAGCTCGGCGAGGGCGGCTGCGTACTCGGCCGAATTAGCGATGGAGGCAGCCTCCGCGATCGCCGCCTCGAGGGTTGCGATCGCCAGCGATTCAGTCCTGCTGCTCGTCTGGTGGCGACCGAGCCAGGTTGCGGCAGTAAGCGCGCCATGCTCGTCGCCGAGTGTGCGATACAGCTCATGGGCGGCCGCGGCATGCTTCAGGGCACTGTCCCGGTCCGCGATCTCGCCCGACTCTGAGGCGCGGAGGTGCAGCAGGGCTTGATCAGCCGGATCTGACGTCACCGTAAGTGCCTGCTCCAGGTAGCCGATCGCCTGCTGGTGGGAATGGAGCGCTGCAGCACGCTCGGCTGCTGCCTGAAGGGTGATGCGCGCCTGTGCCGCCAGTGCATCGGCCTCCGCTCCCGGGCGCGATGCCTGGTGGGCCAGCAGGTAGTGGCTTGCCAGCACCCCGGCCGTCTCCTCGTCGCCCTGGCCCTCCAGGTAGCGAGCCGCCGCAAGGTGTCGGGCGCGGCGATCGGGCTTTGCCAGGGAGGCGTAGGCGACCTCGCGAACGACGGCCTGCACGAACTGGTACTGGCCCCGCTCCGGGGACCGCGGGTCGACCTCGACGATCAGCAGCTGGCGGAGAACGAGCCGCTCCAGTGGTTCGGCCAGCGTGGCTGAGTCCACGCCTGCCACGGCGGCCAGCGCTTCGACCGTGAAGCTCTGGCCCAGCACCGATGCGTCTTGCAGCAGCGCCCGATCCTCCGGTCGGTTCGCATCCAGGCGCGAGGCGATGAGGGCCTGCAGCGTATCGGCCACGCCCAGCGCGGGGAGATCCCCCTCCCCGGAGAGGCGGTAGCGGCCGTCCTCCGCGACCAGCCGCCCTTGGTCGAGGAGCATGCGAACCGTCTCGACGGCATACAGCGGGATCCCCTCGGCGCGCTCCACGATCTGCCGCAGCGCAGTGGGCGGGAGGCCCGGCACCAGTCCCTCCAGCAGGGCTCGCATCTCCGCATCGGAGAGCGGCTCGAGCGTGATTCGCGTCGCGCTACGCACGCTGCTGCCGAAGTCGGGGCGCCGCTCCAGCAGCTCGGGCCGCGCCTGCGCAATCACCAGGATCGGCGAGGTGCGAGCCCAGCGCAGCAGGTCCTCGATGAAGTCGAGCATCCCCTGGTCGGCCCACTGCAGATCGGTGAAGACCATCACGGCGGGGGCGATCGCGGCGATCCGCTCGAACAGGGTGCGCCACGCCGAGAAAAGCTCCTCGCGGCCCTCGCTGGGCAGCTCCTCCAGCCCCAGCAGGCCCGCGATGCGCGGCTCGATCCAGCGTCGCTCATCGGCATCGGTGATGAATTCGTCCAGCATCGCAAGCAGCTTTGGGCGGGCGGTGGCGCTGTCATCGGCTTCGGCGATACCGGCCCTTCGTCTGACCATCTCGACCAGGGCCCAGTAGCTGATCCCCTCGCCGTATGCCGGTGAGCGGCCCTCCAGCCAGTACACCGTGTCGACGACTCCGTCGAGGTACTTCTCGAACTCCCAGGTCAGCCTTGACTTGCCGATTCCGGCCTGCCCGATGACCGTCGCCAGCCGCGACTTCCCCTCGCGTGACGTCGTGTCGAGGAGGTCCTTGAGGATGCGCAGCTCCTCGTCCCTGCCCACGAACGGCGGTTCCAGGGTGGCAGTGCGTCCTTGGCCGCCGCGGCGGGCCACCACGGCGACGGCTCGCCACGCCGGCACCGGGGTCGCCTTGCCCTTGAGGGCGTGCTCGCCCGCCGGCTCGAACGCGATCGCCGTCGATGCGGCCCGGTAGGTCGCCTCTCCCACCAGCACCGTGCCCGGTGCGGCAACCGATTGCAGTCGGCTGGCAGTATTGACCAGGTCCCCGGCGACCATCCCCTGGTTGGTCGCCCCCAGCGTGACGGCCGCTTCCCCGGTCAGCACCCCGGCGCGCGCTTGGATCTGCGCCACCCCCTCGTCGAGGGACGGCACGGCGCCCACCAGCTCGAGCGCGGCGCGCACTGCTCGTTCGGCGTCGTCCTCGTGCGCCACCGGCGCTCCCCAAACCGCCATCACCGCGTCGCCGATGAACTTCTCGACCGTCCCGCCATGCCGCTCGATGGTGCGCCGCGCCACGTCGAAGTAGCGGGTCAGCAGCTCGCGCGTCTCCTCCGCATCACGGCCCTCGGAGAAGGTGGTGAAGCCGACCAGGTCGGCGAACAGGACCGAGACCAGGCGCCGCTCGGCGGTCGCCTCAGGCAACGGGGGAGCGGCACCGGTTGCTGCCGCCGCGCCGGCGCCGTCGCCGCCAGCTGCCAGCGTGCTGCCGCATTCGCCACAGAACTTGGTTCCCGCCGAGTTGATCGTCCCGCAGGCCCCACAGCTCACCCCGAGCCGGGTCCCGCACTCGCTGCAGAACTTGCGCCCTGCCTCGTTGAGCGTGCCGCAACTTGCGCAGGTGACCGCACCAGGTTCCATGGGGAGACCTTACCGAAAGTGAGCCACTCGTGTAAGGGCCGCCGTCTGATTCGCCGCGTCGCGGGGCGGACGTGAACGCCCAGCGAACATATCGGCCAAGTTGGAGCGGCGTTTGGCGCGACCAGGGCTTTGCTTGACCCCCGTTTGCACCCAGCGACCACCGTGGCCAAGTTGGGGCTCTGGAACCGCGGATTGGCGGTGGTAAACGGGGAAGTTGGCCGTTACGCACGCTGAGCGTAGATTGTGGCGGCGCGCCCAGCCCCGGGCGCAGCTGCTAGCGCACGCGGGCCAGCGTCAACCCGTCGGCGACCGGCAGCATGACCACGTCGACCCGCTCGTCGTCCGCAATCTGGGCGTTCAGCTCCCGGATGGCCACGGTGTTGTCGTCATTGACCGATGGATCGGCCACCCGGCCATCCCACAGCACGTTGTCGATGGCGATCAGCCCGCCGCGCCGGACGAGCCGCAGCGCCCGCGCGTAGTAGCCGGCGTAGTTCTCCTTGTCGGCGTCGATGAAGGCCAGGTCGAAGGTCCCCGCCTCGTCCGCCGCCAGCAGGTCGTCGAGCGTGTCGATGGCCGGTCCCAGCCGCAGCTCGACCTGGTCGGCGACGCCGGCCACGGTCCAGGCGCGGCGGGCGATATCGGTCCATTCCTCGCTCACGTCGCAGCACACCATCCGGCCATCGGCCGGCAGCGCCATGGCCATGGCGGTCGAGCTGTAGCCGGTGAAGGTGCCGACCTCGAGCACTTTGCGCGCGTCGAGCAGGCGGACCAGCATCGCCAGCACGGCACCCTCCTCGGGCGCGATCTGCATGTTGGCATTCGGCAGTGCCGCGGTCTCCTCGCGCAGGCGGCGCAGGACCTCCGGCTCACGCACGCCAACGTCCAGCAGGTAGGCGTGCAGGCCCTCTTCGAGGCCGATCGACCGGTTGCTCATGAGGAGGTCACGCCGCTGCGCGACTCGGCGGCGCGGGGCGCGGGCGCCGGCGCTGCGATGGTCCCGGGCTGGACCGGCACGAAGGCGGCGCGGTAGGCGGCAACGGTGGCCGCGCCACCGCGCTCGGTGAAGAACCGTTCGGCGGCCGCACCGGCCGCCGCCGCCTCGGGGTCGCGGTCGCCGGCCAGCGTGCCCCAGGCGAGTCCTGCGCGCGCCTCGCCGAGCAGGTCCCAGGCGTTGTGGCGCAGCTCGATCGCGCGTCGGTAGCCTGCCCTCGCCTCGTCCCAGCGACCGGCGCGTGCCGCCTGGCCAGCCTCGGCGGCAGCGCGGGCCGCGACCGTCAAGGGACCGTGGCTCTGCGCGTTCTGCAACATCCCGACGGCCCGTGCCAGCTGCTCGGGGAGGTTGCCAGCCACCGCCGCGTCCGCGGCCATGTCGGGTCCATCCACCGCGTAGTTGTCGTTGGTCCCGGCGTCAAGAGCGCGGTCAGCGGCCGTCTTCCAGTCTCCGACGAGGAGGGCGAGCTGAGCTTCGGTCCCGGCGATGGCGGCCGTGACCAGCTGACTGTCCAACTGGGCTGCTATGGACTTCGCCCTGGCGAGATGGCCCGCCGCGGCGTCTGGGTCGCCACGCAGGGCCGCGAGCGAGGCCCGGGTGGCGGCAAACGCTGTGCCGAAGAAGGGATGAACCGACTCCCCCTCCTCGATCGCGTCGATCTTGTCCATCCAGGCGCCCCAATTGCCC
>JAYUGK010000077.1:0-6598 GCA_043738415.1 Chloroflexota bacterium
TCATTTAGGGCCGATCCCCGCACAACAGAAGACGGGGTAAGGGCGAACCCTTACCCCGTCCCTGCCAGGGGGCTGGATCAATTGGAGTCGGCTGGCTTCGTCACCCGGGCTCCGTGGATCTTGGCGTCTGACGTGACGCAGCCCCCGCTCTCCGGGGGCTGCGTCGTCGAGTGATACGGCTTGCGCCGTATCAGGCTCTAGCTACTAGCTGCGGCTGCGGACCGTCTTGACGTTCGCGTAGGCGAGCGTCCCGAGGGAGGCCAGCAGGATCAGGCTGAAGACGATGGTCGGGATCGGGGTGACGCCACTCTGCGCGACCGCAGTGTTGGGCTGTCCGGTGCCGGCCAGGACCGACCCCTCGGCCGACTGACTCACAGACTGACTCACAGACTGACTCACAGACTGACTCACAGACTGACTCACAGACTCCCTCGGGCTCTCGACCACGATGGTCGCGCTCACGCACTTCACTCCGTCCTTGAAGGAGTTCTCCTCTGCCGAGTTGTCGTCGTTGTGGTTGGCACCGCCAGCCACCAGCGAGAGGTGTCCGCTCGCGGGCGTGTGGTCGCGTTTGACGTCGTACACCACCGCGCAGATGACTTTCTCGCCCGGCGCGGCGTAGGTGTGACTGATCGGGCCCCAGCCTCCGATCGAGATGTCGCCGCCGGTGCAGGTGCCCTGATCTGCCGGGTCGCGCAGGTGGACCAGGTTGTCGGCCGGGGTGCCGACCTCGAGGCCAGTAATGACCTCATTCCCCGCAGCAGCCGGGTCGTTCCAGTCGACGGCGGCTCCGACATCGCGCCTGTCGTCGATGATGCCGTCAACACAGTTACGGGTCCATCGCCAGGTCCCACTCAGCGTGACTGTCAGGCCGCTGACCTGGTAGTTGACGGTATTCTCCGGGTTGGCAGAATCGGCGAGCACCGTCGCCGCAACGGAGAGAATCAGGCCAGCGGCGGCCAACACCGCCAGCGACCGCTTCCCGAGCATTCGCTTTTCCATCGATAGGGTTCCTCGTATGAATGAGTGCTGTTGAATTGATTTTGCTTGTCTCGCACCGAAGGTGCTGGTTCGGCCCACCATGGCGATCGCCGCCGGTGGGTTTCGTCAAGCCATCAGCTGTTCGCTGATGTCGAGTCGTTCACAAAGGCCGCTCTCCCGTCGTGAGTTCCAACTCCCCTGGTGCTGCGCGGGCCTCCCGCGCCAATACCTCACGGAGGTACTCCGGACGGCTAGATTACAGCGCAGGTACTCGCCTGCCTAGTACCTTTGAGCTCTTCAAGGCTGTCCGTTTGCGGTGGTTGGGTGAGGTCTGGGGTCCTGTCGTTGCCGATGCGCAACGGATTCGCCGGTCAGCTGGTCCTCCCCCGCGCCTCCAGGAGTACTACCTGCGACTCCTCCGGGAGCGTCGAAAGGTGGACCACCGCCTTTGGCTGCCGGATCGGCTCGTTGACCGCCAGCTCGTGGAGGAAGCGCTCCGGACCCATAAGGTCCGCGGAGGCGCCGTCGGTGGCGAAGTGCATCGGGATGACGATCTTGGGGCTCACCTGTGCGACGACTTCGGCCGCCTCGGCGGGGGAGATGGTGAAATTGCCGCCGGCGGGCACCAGCAGCACATCGATCGGCCCCAGCTCGGCCAGCTCCTCCTCGGTGAGCAGATGGCCGAGGTCGCCGAGATGGCAGATGTGCACCCCGTCGATCTCGACCGCAAAGACCACGTTCTCCCCGCGCTGCTTCCCCCGCTCTCCGTCGTGGAAGGTGCGCACGCCGGTCACCAGCAGGTTGCGATGCTCGTACTCGCCGGGGCGGGTCAGCGTCAGGCCGGCCGTGATGGAGCGAGTGTAGGAGTGGTCGGGATGGCTGTGCGAGATGGTCAGCAGATCCACCTCGTGCTTGCCCGCTACGAACCCGGTCGACGGTGGGCAGGGGTCGGTGATGACCGATGCCTCGCGCCCCTTCAGGCGGAAACAGGCGCGCCCGTACCAGGTGATCTCCATGGGATGTCCGATCCTACCGGAAACGTACGAGCGCCGGTGCCCGCCCAATGACACCGGCGCTCGAAGGAGGGAGGGTGGAGGCAGAAACCCGATAGGTCTCCAACTCGCAAAGTGAACGGTAGGGCCAGACGGTGAATCCCAAAGGAGGACTTGCCTTAAGAAACCTGAACCTTGGCGGCCCCGGCCCAATGCGACAATGCGGCCGATGTCTGCGCTCGCGCGGCGGTCCGCCGCCATCGTCGTGCTCCTGCTGTCACTCGCCATGGTGGCCGTCCTGGCACTGCGCGGCATGGGATTCGAGATCGCTCTCGGCCCGCTGCCTCGCCCGACGCCGATCCTCCCCAGCCTGCCGGCGAGCGCATCACCGGTACCATCAGGATCTCTTGATCGGGCCACCGAGATGGCCGCCATCGAGGGACAGGTACGGCAGCTCCGTGGACTTCCCGATCCGTCCATGGGGCCGGCGCATGTCGTGGCCCGGGCCGAACTGAGCGGTCTGCTCAGCTCGATCTTCGACCGCGATTGGCCGGTGGATCGACTGGCGGCCGAGGACCTCATGCTCCGGGGCCTGGGCCTTCTGACCGCGGACCAGGAGATCCGGCAGCTGACCGAGCTGTTGTATGCCGACCAGGTGCTTGGCTTCTACGACCCCATTGGACGGCGGATGGTGGTGGTCAGTGACGGCGGACTCACCCCTGAGGCGCGCATCACCTACGCGCACGAGTACACCCACGCCTTGCAGGAGGCCGCCTTCGGCACCGCGGCCGCCAGGAAGGCGGTCGCCAACGAGGACGACCGCGAGGCTGCCCTGGTGGCCCTCGCGGAGGGCGACGCGTCAACCGCCATGGTGCTGTGGGCGATCGGTCGACTGACGCGCGACGAGCTCCTCGGAATCACCCAGAGCCCCATCCCCGCCACCGCCGGGATCCCGGCCTGGATGGTGCGCCAGCTCGAGCTGCCATACCTGGCCGGAGCCGAGTTCGTGAGTCGCCTGTACGCGTCAGGCGGCTGGGATGCCGTGAACGCGGCGTATGCCGACCCGCCCGCGTCCACCGAGCAGATCCTTCATCCGGACAAGTACCTCGCCCGCGAGGTTCCGGACGTGGTCGAACCTCCGCAGATTGTGGCTGCGCTGGGGAGCGGGTGGACCGACCGAGAAGAGACGACCCTCGGCGAGGCCTGGATCGGCGTCTGGCTGTCGGGGATTGGGGTCGATCGAACGGCCGCCGATGTCGGGGCAGCCGGTTGGGGAGGGGATCGGATCGTGATTGCCGGCGGTCCCGAGGGAGCCTGGGCGCTGGCCTGGCGCTTCAGCTGGGACGCGCCCGTCGAGGCGCGCGAGTTTGCGACCGCCTACACCGCTGCCACTGCGCGGCTGCCCTTTGCCTCGCGCCTGCTGAGCCTCAGTGAGACCGAATCAATCGTGCTGCACGCCTCGTCGGCTGCGCTGCTGGATCGGATGGCGATCGGCCTGTAGGGGGCCGCGTCACATCGAGTCGGGCGCGGAGATCCCCAGCAAGCCCAACGAGTTGGCGAGGACCAGGCGCGCGGCGTCGGTCAGGGCCAGCCGCGCCCGGGAGAGATCCGCCTCGGCAGGCTCATCGCTCAGGACCCGGCAATCGCGGTAGAACTGGCTGAAGAGGCGTGCCACCTCGAGGCAATAGGCGGTCAGCTCGTGGGTCTCACGCCGCTCGGCGGCGTCGGCTACCACATCGGGCAGGGAAAGAAGGCGTCGCATGAGCGCCTGCTCCGCCGGATGCCCCAGCAGCGCCGCTGCATCGGAAGTGTCCTGGTCCAGGCCGACCTCCGCCGCCTTGCGCAGGATCGAGCTGCAGCGAGCGTGGGCGTACTGCACGTAGTAGACCGGGTTCTCGGCCGATTGCTGCTTGGCGAGCTCGATGTCGAAATCGATCCCCGAGCTGGTGGCACGGGAGCCGAAGAACCAGCGCGCGGCATCGTCGCCGATCTCGGCCAGCAGCTCGTCAAGGCTGATGAACTCGCCCGAGCGCTTGCTCATCGAGTCGACCACCCCACCGCGGACGAAGCGGACCCAGGCGATGAGGATGACCTGGACCGTTTCGGGGTCGTGCCCCATCGCCTGCGCGGCGTTGCGCAGCCGGGCCACCGTCCCATGGTGATCGGCGCCCCACAGATAGATCAGCTCGTCGAAGCCACGGCTGAACTTCTCGACCAGGTAGCCGATGTCTGAGGCGAAATAGGTCGGCTGGCCGTTGGAGCGGAGGACGACCCGATCCTTGTCATCTCCGAAGGCGGTGGATCGGAACCAGGTGGCACCGTCCTCTTCGTAGATGTGGCCAGCCTCGCGCAGTCGCGTGACCGCGTCGCTGACCCAGTTCTCGTCATGGAGCGAGCTCTCGCCTTTCCAGACGTCGAACGCCACCCCGAGCCGGGTCAGGCTCTCCTCGATTCCTCCGCGCACCCGCTCCGACGCCCACCGCCCGAGCACCCAGCCCGGTTCCGCTCCGGAGGCCGTGGCCGACTGCCAGACCTGGTCGGGAATCTGCGCGGCCAGTTCCGTCACGTATTCCCCGTGGTACCCGTCCTCCGGGATCGGGTCCCCGTTGCGGCGGGCCAGCACCGAGAGGCCCAGGTTATGGACCTGCGCACCGAAATCGTTGAAGTAGTACTCGCGCGTGACGACGTGCCCGACCCCCTCGAGCACGCGGCTGAGCAGGTCACCGACGAAGGCGCCGCGCGCATTGCCGACCGTCAGCGGCCCGGTCGGGTTGGCCGACACGAACTCGACGTTGATCTTTCGTGGCTGCGCAGTGCGCAGCAGACCGAAGGCCGATCCCTCTTGGCGGATCTGTGCTACCTGTGCGGCGACCCAGCCGGGGTCGAGGCGCAGATTGAGGAAGCCAGGCGCTGCGACCGATACCTCGGCGATCCCTTCCGGCAGACCGAGGTACCGCCGGAGCGTCTCGGCGATGCGGATTGGTGCATCGCGCACCAGGGGGGCAAGCTGCATGGCGGTATTGGTCGCGTAATCGCCGTGCTCCGGGTGGGCGGGCCGGTCGATGCGCACCGGCGGCAGCGCTGCTCCGTCCGGCAGCCGCAGGTCGCCGGCGGCGAGCGCGCGGTCACGCGCGGCCTCGACTGCCCTGCGCAGGGTGTCGCGCAGGCTGCTCATCGGTCCCGCGCCAGCCGCAGCTCGAGCGCCTGGTCCGGGCTGAAGTCGCGCAGGCGCAACGTCTCCGCCGCCACTTCCAGCAGGGCTCCAGCGGGGGCCAGGCCGATCAGCTCGCAGTGGTCGATATCGGTTCCGGCGGCGCGGGCGAGGCTCCGGATTCGATCCACCGCGGCGGCGATGCCGGTCCGCTCCCAGTCGACCAGGTTCATGCTCACCTGCGCGTAGCGGGGCTCGCCGGGATTCTCGAGGAGGACCCCCATCGCCTGCACGGCGGGGAGTCCCCCCGACGATTCGCGGATCGTCTGCGCGATCCGCCTGGCCAGCTCGAGGTCATCGCTCGCCAGGTTGACGTTGAAGGCGATCAGTGGCTTGCGCGCCCCCACCGCGACCGCGCCCCCGCGAGGGTGCATCCGCTTCGGCCCGAAGTCGGGGTCGCGCTCCGGATTGATGCCGATCTCCTCCTTGAGGCCCTCGTACTGGCCCTTGCGCACCTCGGCAAGCCGACGCCGTTCGGGGCGCAGCGCCGCCTCCCCGTAGAGGTAGACAGGGAGGTCGAAGAGCCTCGCGATCTGCTCGCCGAAGCGGCGGGCAAGATCAACGCACTCCTCGAGGCGGGTGGTGCCCAGGGGCACGAACGGGATCACGTCCACCGAGCCGATGCGTGGATGGGCGCCGTGCTGCTGCTCCATGTCGATCAGCTCGAGCGCTCGACCCACGGCCGCCGTGGCAGCCCGTACGACAGGTTCGGCGGCCCCCGCGAAGGTGATGACGCTGCGGTTGTGTGTCTCGTCGCGCGAGTGGTCGAGTAGCGACACCCCGTCGATCGCGCGGATGGCGCGCAAGATCTCCTCGATCACCTCGGGGCGGCGTCCCTCGGAGAAGTTCGGGACGCACTCGATCAGGCTGCTCACGCGCTCCTCGCAGGAAAGACTTGGGTCGGACCGATGATACGGCCCTCGCTCAGGCCTCGGCCGCGACCGCCTGCCGGGCGTCCTCCCGCCCGATGGTGTCGGGGTTCACCCCGCGAGCCCGAGCCAGGCGTTCGGCAAGCTGCTGGAGCGGGATGGCCGAGCCGATTGCCGCGGAGGCGATCCGAGCCAACCGTGCGGCGAGCGGCACGGTCAGACGACCGGCGGGGGTCAGGGCGATGGGCAGGTCATCCCCCAGATCGGCCGCCACGATTGCCGCAGCCGGCATGCCCAGCGCCTCCGCGGAGCGCAGCACGGCCCGGCTGCGCTCGATGATCGTCTCGCCCCAGCCTTCCGCATCGGTCAGGACGAGGATCAGCCCGGCCTGGTCATCGGCGGCAGCGAGATGGCCGTGGCGAATCGTCTCCAGCTGGAGTGCCGAGGCCGGCAGCCGCGCCCCCTCCTCGATCTTCAGGGCCAGCTCACGGGCGGCGGGGTAGTCGATGCCGGAGCCGACCACCAGCAGGCGACTACAGCCGCCC
>JAYUGK010000078.1:0-2208 GCA_043738415.1 Chloroflexota bacterium
TTGACCGCGGTCGTCATCGGCCTCGGGTTGGCCATGATGCGAGGGAGCGGGGTCCGACTCCTGCGCGGGGCGAGCTGGACCTACGTCTGGATCTTCCGCGCCATCCCCACGCTCGTCCAGCTGCTCTTCGTGTGGAATGCGCTGCCGCAGTTGTTTCCCGCTCTCCGCGAAGAATGGTTCAGCGCCTTCGTGGCAGCCTGGATCGCCCTGTCGATGAACGAGGGCGCCTACATGGCGGAGATCGTCCGGGGCGGGCTGCTGTCGGTGGACGAGGGCCAGCAGCTGGCGGCCAGGGCGCTCGGGATGACGCCGTGGAGCGTCTTCCGCACGGTGATCCTGCCCCAGGTGGTGCGCGTCATCATTCCGCCGACCGCCAACGAGTTCATCACCATGCTCAAGATCACGAGCCTCGCCAGTGCCATCTCGCTACGCGAACTGCTCACGTTCACCCAGCAGCAGATCTCGATTACCTTTCGGTTCGCCGAGTTCTACGCCGCCGCCGCCATCTACTACCTGGTGATCGTCAGCGTGTTCATGGTCCTGCAGGCGTTGCTGGAACGACGCTTCCGCTGGACCTCCCAGCGGGGCGGCGAGCGCAGCATCGCCTCGGTGATGCGCGCGATCGGGGCCCGATGACGGAGCACCTGCCCCTCCTCGACCCGGCACTGCTCGGCATCGGTGAAGTCTCATCGGAGTCACCCGGGGCAGGCGGCCCGGTGCTCGCTGCGGTCGAGCTCAGAAAGCTCTACGGACGACACGAAGTGCTGCGCGGCGTCAGCCTCGAGGTGGACCGCGGCGACGTGAAGGTGGTGCTCGGCCGTTCGGGCTCGGGTAAGAGCACGATGCTGCGCTGCCTGGCGCTCCTCGAGCCGATCGATGGCGGCGAGGTGCGGTTGGAAGGACGGCCGATCGGCGTCCGTGAGGTGGGCGGCCGCAGCGTCCGGTTGGCCGAGCGCGAGCTGGCCCATCAGCGGTCCGAGATCGGAATGGTGTTCCAGCGATTCAACCTCTTCCCGCATCTCACCGCGCTCCGCAACGTTATGCTCGGGCTCACCGAGGTGCGAAAGCGATCGCCGGCCGATGCCCGTCAGATCGCCGCCGACATACTGGCCCGCGTCGGCCTGGGGACGCGCGTTGACTTCTATCCGAGCGAGCTGTCGGGCGGGCAGCAGCAACGTGTCGCCATCGCCAGGGCACTGGTGATGAACCCCAAGGTGATGCTCTTCGACGAACCGACATCGGCGCTCGATCCGGAGCTGGTGGGCGAGGTGCTCGAGGTGATGGAGGAGTTGGCTCGCGAGGGGATGACGATGGTCGTGGTCACCCACGAGATCGGCTTCGCGAAGCACGTGGCGGACCGCGTAGTCATGATGGATGAAGGGGAGATCATCGAGGAGGGCTCACCTGAGGAGTTCTTCGCCGACCCGCGCCACGAGCGCTCGAGGCGGTTCTTGGAGGCCGTCCACTGAAGTGTCGCCCGCGGGCCTGAATGTGGTCCGGCCGGTCGTGCCCTCCAACAGTGGTGTCCCTGACGCTCGAGACACGCTATGGTGGCGTCGGTCGAGGGAACGCAGTGAGTTTCTTGTTTCGCAATCGGCAATCCGGGTCGGACTCACAGCCGGCTGGTGAGCCAGTGTCCGAGCCCGCTGAACCCGCCGCTGCCGTGCAGCTGGCGCCGGTTGAGTTCTTCACTGCGGGCGATCACCTGGTCGCCACCATGGACGCAGGTCGCGAACGTGTCACCGACCAGCTGAATCGCGACGGATCCCTGCCAGTCCTCGCGCCGGGACCGGGCTCCAGCTGGCTCGAATCCGGGTCGGTCGACATCGCGGCAGATTCCGAGTGGGTTTCCTTCGATATCGGTGAGGTACTCCTGGTGGTGCCGCCTGCTCGGCCGTCGGACCCGCTGCGCCGCCTGCATCGGCCACGGCAGCCGGTCGACGTGCGCATCGGTCCGTTTGAAGTCTCCGGCAGCGTGCACGTCCCTCCCGGCACACAGGCATCGGGATACCTGTATCGAATCAATCCGCACTTCGTACCGATCACCGAAGCGCTCATCAAGCGAGTCGACCCGGAGCCCTTCGAGCGCCGAGACGAGGTGGTCCTGGTGAACCTGCGACGTGTCGATCGATTCGAAGGCGCCGGAATGGTGGAGGAGGACGGATCGGCGGGGGTAGAGACCGTCTGACCCTGGTCCCGGCGCACGAC
>JAYUGK010000079.1:0-2203 GCA_043738415.1 Chloroflexota bacterium
TGGGCGATCGAGTGCATCGCCAGTAACGTCGATCTCGAACCGTTGTCGATCGCCCAGGCGCTGGCCACCGATTCCTCTCACCCCGATTCGTCGGCGTTCCTCGATGATGTGCTGCGGATCACCGCCGGCGAGCTCCTGGACGTGCCCGAGGTCCACTGACCTTCTCCCCGACGCGACGCTTTTCCAGTCCGGTCCCATCCACAGCAGGAGTACGACGCGCGTGAACATCGCCCAGATCGCCAAGATGGCCCAGCAGATGCAGACCCAGATGGCGGCTGCCCAGGAAGAGCTGCGCGAGGCGACCATCGAGACGACCGCCGGTGGGGGTGCGGTGCGAGTCGTGATCACCGGCGCGCAGGAGCTCCGGCTGCTCGAAATCGATCCGAGCGCCGTCGACCCGGCCGAGGTGGAGATGCTCCAGGACCTCGTGATGACCGCCGTCAACGCCGCAATCTCCGCCAGCAAGGATCTTGAACGGCAGCGCATGGCCACCGTGGCAGGCGGGGTCGGCATGCTGGGCATGCCCGGCTTTGGCGGTCCATCGGCCCAATCCCGGATCCGCTGAGCACCCCGCGCATGGCCGGCCTGATCGCTCCAGTCGCACGCCTGATCGAGGAGTTCAGCAAGCTCCCTGGAGTTGGCCGCAAGACGGCTCAGCGACTGACGTACCACATGTTGAGGGCGCCCTCAGACGAGGCCCGCGGCCTTGCCCAGGCCCTGGTCGCCATCAAGGAGCAGGTTGCGTATTGCGGCGTGTGCTGCAACATCACCGACATCGGCATTGACCCCTGCGACACCTGCTCAGATGCGCGCCGCGACGCCACGCGCATCTGCGTGGTGGAGGAGCCGCTCGACGTGCTGGCCATCGAGCGCACCGGGGAGTTCCGCGGCAGATACCACGTGCTGCACGGGGCGATCAGCCCGATCGACGGCATCGGCCCGGACCAGATCCGGGTACGCGAGCTCGTGGTCCGGGTGGCCGCCGGCGGGATCGACGAGGTGATCCTGGCCACCAATCCGAACCTCGAGGGCGAGGCGACTGCCATGTACCTGGCCGAACTGATCGAGCCACACGTCCCGCTGGTGAGTCGCATCGCCCGCGGGCTGCCGGTCGGGGGCGACCTCGAATACGCCGATGACGTGACCCTCATCCGCTCCCTCCAGGGTCGTCGCCAGGTCGAGCGCTCCTAGGCCGCCGTGTCGCGCAAGGACCAGCCGGGCCGCGACCCCGCCATGCTGCCGATGCTGCGCCTGCTTGCCGGCACCCACGGCGACGACAAGCACGACCCCAGCGCCCTCTCGATCCTCGACGTGGTCTGGGTCCTCTATCAGCGCGTCCTGCGACATGACCCCGCGAACCCGCACAGCGAGGCGCGTGATCGGTTCCTGGTCAGCAAGGGTCACGGGCCGATCGCGCTCTACGCCATCCTCGCCGACCGCGGCTTCTTCCCTGCCGACGAGCTCCTCCATTTCCTCGAGTTCGGCGGCCGGCTCGGCGGCCACCCGGACCGCAACCTGGTCCCGGGGATCGAGGCCTCCTCCGGCTCGCTGGGGCATGGATTTCCGATGGCGGTGGGCGTGGCATTGGCACTCCAGGTCAAGAACAGCGATCGGCGCGTCTTCGTCCTGGTCGGCGACGGAGAGGCGAACGAGGGCAGCGTCTGGGAAACGGCCCTTCTGGCCGGGAGCCTGCACCTGCCCAACCTGACCTGCATCCTGATCAACAACCACACCAGCACCCGTCCGCTCGGCGACGTGGCCGCCAAGTTCAGCGCCTTCGGCTGGGCCGCCTCCACCATCGATGGGCGGGACCATGCCGCCATCGAGGCAGCGCTGCGTGCGCAGGATGCGACGCGCCCCAGCATGGTGGTGGCCGAGGTGGACGGATGAGCAGGCCGACCATGCGGGAGCAGATGGGAAGCACCATCACCGAGCTGATGGACGTCGACCAGCGTCTCGTGATGGTCCTCTGCGACATCAGCGCGGGCTACTTCGAGAGCGCTGCCGCGGCGCATCCCGGCCGTGTGGTCAGCCTGGGCATCATGGAGCAGACCGCCGTCAGCCTCGCTGCGGGATTCGCCCTCGAGGGTTTCGTGCCGGTGGTTCACTCCATCGCCCCCTTCGTGGTCGAACGGCCGTTCGAGCAGATCAAGGACGACTTCTGCTACCAGGGCCTGGGCGGCAACTTCATCAGCATCGGCGC
>JAYUGK010000080.1:0-6547 GCA_043738415.1 Chloroflexota bacterium
TCAGCCAGCCGCTGCGCCATGTCCGCGCGTTTGCCGACGCCGGCAGTGACCTGATTGTCTTCCATGTCGAAGCCGACGATGACCCCGACGACGTGATCCAGGCGGTGCGCGCCACTGGCCGAGGGGTCGGGCTGGCGCTCAACCCGGAAACCGATGCGGCGGTGGTGCGACCGTACCTGGCCCGCATCGACCTGCTGCTGGTGATGACCGTGCATCCCGGCCACGGCGGGCAGACCTTCCTCGCCGAGGTGCTGCCCAAGATGCGGGCGCTGCGCGACGAGATCGATGATCGCGGTCTGGCACTTCAGATCGGCGTCGATGGCGGCGTCAACCTCGAAACCATCGCCTCAGCCCATGCCGCCGGGGGCGAGGTGCTGGTCGTCGGCAGCGCCCTGTATCGGCATGCTGGCGACCTTGGGCCCCCGGTGATCGCCCTTCGCGAAGCCGCCGAAGCCCCGGGGCATCGCCGGTGACGATCGCGCACGGGCCATCGGTCATGGTCCGTCGCGGATCTCTCGTCGTGTTCGGCGTGGCGGCGCTGGCCGGCTGCACAAGCCTGCTGCCCAGCGCCAGCCCCACGCCGGAGCAGCCCCGCGAGGTGCTGGTGACGGTGGTCGATCGCGCTGACCAGGCTCCGATCGCCGCGGCCCGATTGTCGGCCGCCGGAGTCGACGCACTCACCGATGTGACCGGAGCGGCCGTCATTACCGCCTTTCGCGGCTCCTCGATCACCGTGGTCGGAACTGGCTTCGATGCTGGCTCCGGCACCGTCCCGGACACCGGAGACCTCACCATCGCGCTGCGGTCGAACGTGGTGCGCGGAACTGTCACCTCCGACGCTGGCGTGCCGATCGCAGGGGTCCGTGTCTTTGTGGACGGTTCATCGTCGATGGTCACGACCGACGCCGCGGGAGCCTATTCGCTCGGCGGCGTGCCACCGCAGGGAACCCTCATCTACAAGGTGCCGGGCTATCGACTGGGAGTGATCCCGGTCGACGAGCAGATGACCAAGAACGTCGCGCTGCCGCCATTTGTGGCCCGCGGCCTCTACGCGCCGGCCGGGATCTTTGAAGGGCAAGGGCGCCTTGACGACCTGCTCGGCCTGATCGATCGGACCGAGGCAAACGCCATGGTGATCGATGTCAAGGAGACCGACGGCAACCTCTACTGGGCAACCGATCTGGCCGCGGCGCGGGCGATCGGCTCCGTGATGGAGCACCCACTCCTGCAGCTCGAGGAACTGCTGCCACAGCTCAAGGCGCGCGGCATCTACACCATCGCGCGCATGGTAGTCATGAAGGACAACACGCTCGGCGCTGCCCGCCCCGATCTCGCGGTGCGCAACTCGGCGACCGATCAGCCGTGGCGAGACTACCGCGGAGGGATCTGGCTCGACCCCTTCAACCGCGGCGTTGCGGAGTACATCGCGGCGCTGGCGGGGGACCTTGCCGAGAAGGGCTTTGACGAAGTTCAGCTCGACTATGTGCGGTTCTACTCGGACGGCGATTACTCGGTCTCCGAGACCAACCTGCCGAACACCCAGTCGTTCCGGCTCCCGGCGCTGCGCCGGCTCTTCCGCATTGTCTCCACCGCGCTCGAGACGAAACGCGCGTTCTTCTCCGCCGACGTGTTCCCGATCAGCTTCATCGCCACCGACGACCAGGGAATCGGGCAGCGGCCGGAGGTCATCATGCCGTACGTCGACTACCTCTCACCGATGGTCTACCCGAGCCACTACGACAACGGCACGTTTGGCTATGCGGTGCCGAACCAACACCCCTACGAGGTGATCGACGCCACGCTCAAGATCATGAATCGCGAGCGCGCCGGCCTGCGCATGGTGGTCAGGCCATGGATCCAGGACTTCGGTTTCGGGCCGTTCCCCGCCTATACCGCAGCCCAGGTGCAGGCGGAAATGCAGGCCCTGCGCGACAACGGTGCCCTTGGCTGGATGATCTGGAATGCGAGTGCTCGCTTCACGACGGACGCCCTGGGGGATCCGTTGGAAGGTGAAGACGCGCGGCCGGTGACGACCGCACTGCCTGCGTCAGGCTCCCCAGCGGCCGCTTCGAGCCCGTAGACGCAGATGCGCCTCGTCGTGCAACGGGTGACCAGCGCCAGTGTCGAGGCGGCGGGCGAGGAGCTGGGGCGGATTGAACGGGGCGCCCTGGTCCTGGTCGGTATCGCGGCGGGTGACACCGGCGAGCTGGCGGAGCGCATGGCCGACAAGCTGCTCGGCCTCCGCTACTTCGAGGACGCCGAGGGTCGGACAAATGAGCCGATCGGCGCGGTCGACGGGGCCTTTCTGGTGGTCAGCCAGTTCACCTTGCTGGCCGATCTGCGGCGAGGCCGACGTCCCGGCTTCAGCTCAGCGGCAGCGCCGGAGCTTGCGGCAGCGCTGGTCGATCGCTTCGTGGAGTGGTTGAGAAGCGCCGGTCAGCGGGTTGCGGTGGGGCGCTTCGGTGCGTCGATGGCGGTGACGCTGGTGAATGACGGACCCTTCACCCTGGTGCTCGATTCGGATCGCGACCTGGCCAGGTAGGGCTCAGACCTTCTCCGCGGTCCGACGGCAGTCGGAGCAGGCCTTGACACGGATCATCCGGCTGTCGCGCTGAACCATCATCGGCTGCAGATTGGGAAGCCAGCGGCGCAGGGCGCGCTTGCGGTTCATGCCAACCGATTGCGAGTTCCAGCCAGTGATCGGCTTCTTCCCGCAGACGTCGCACTCACGTGCCATGAGGGTCTCCATTCACAAACGAACCGGCGCGCCGTGCAGACGGCGGCACCGGAGCGACAGCGATCGTAGCACGGTAGGATCGGGCCATGCAATCAGCGCCGCTCGGCAGCGACGAGCTCGACCAGCCGATCCGAGCGGTCCTCCCTGAGCTGGCCCGCGGTGTAGGTGTCCTGGCCCGGCTCGGGGTGGTGACTCCGCGCCAGGCCCTCTTCTCCCTCCCGTTCCGCTACGACGACTTCAGCGAGTTGCGCCCGCTCGGCGAGCTGATTCCCGATGAAAAGCAGTCGGCGAGGGTGCGAGTCACCGATCTCAAGGTCGAACCCGGCTTCGGTCGACGGCCGCAGCGGGTCATCGCCCAGCTGAGCGACCAGAGCGGGAGCGCCGAGGCGATCTGGTTCGGCAAACGCTACGTCGAGCGGCGCCTGCAGGTCGGCGATGAGCTGGTGGTCAGCGGCAAGGTGGCGCTCCGCGGCTGGCGCCCGCAGTTCATCTCGCCGGAGTTCTCGCCGGTCGGGCATGAATCGGTGCATACCGCTCGCGTGGTGCCGGTGTACCGGCTGATGGCCCGCATCACGCAGCGCCGCGTTCGCGAGCTCCTCGCCCGCGTTCTGGAGCGGGCCCTGCCCGCAGTGGTCGATCCGCTGCAACCAACCGAGCGCGCGGGACTGCTTCCACTCGACGAGGCGCTCCGCACGGCCCACTTTCCCGAGGAGGCGGCGGACGTGGCCGGAGCGCTCGACCGGCTTGCCTTCGACGAGCTGCTGGCGCTTCAGCTGACCCTGGCGCAGGCACGCCTGGCCCGCCAGGAACTGCGAGCCGCCCGCGTGGCGATCGAACCCGCCGAGCTGTCACGACTGCTGGCCGCGCTTCCGTTCACCCTCACCGGGGACCAGCGGCGGGCCGTCGACGAGGTCGTCGAGGACCTCGCCAGCGAGCGGCCGATGCGCCGTGTCCTGCAGGGCGACGTCGGCAGCGGCAAGACGGCGGTCGCGGCGGTGGCCCTGGCCGGCGTGGTGCGTGCGGGCTGGCAGGCGGTCCTGATGGCGCCCACGGAGATCCTCGCACGCCAGCACTTCGAAGGGTTGTCGCCGCTCCTGGCGGGGCTCGGGGTGCGCGCCGAATTTCTCTCCGGGTCACTGCCGGCAGCTGCCAAGCGGCGGATCCACATCGCGGTGGAGGCCGGGGAGGCCGAAGTGGTGATCGGCACTCACGCGGTCATCAGCGCGGGGGTCGTCTTCCGCCGACTCGGCCTGGCGGTGGTCGACGAGCAGCACCGCTTTGGGGTTGCCCAGCGTGCCGCCCTGCAGGCCAAGGGAGAGGCGCGCGAGCCGCACCTGTTGGCGCTGACGGCGACCCCGATCCCTCGCACCCTGGCTCTCACCTTCTATGGTGACCTGGCGATCAGCACCATCCGCGAATCGCCGCCCGGACGGCTGCCGATCCGCACGGAGCTGCGTGACCGCTCGGCCCTGCCGCGGATCGAGGCCTTTCTCGCCTCCGAGGCCGTAGCAGGGCATCAGTCCTTCGTGGTCGTGCCGCTGATTGCCGAAAGCGAGGCAATGACGGCGGCCTCCGCCGAGTCGGAGGTGGAACGGCTTCGGCAGCGGCTGCCGCAGCTGCGGATCGGTCTCATCCACGGACAGCAGCGCGCCGATGCCCGTGACGCCACCATGCAGGCCTTCGCGGCCGGCGAGCTGGACGTCCTCGTGGCCACCACCGTGATCGAGGTGGGGATCGACATCCCGAATGCCACGGTCATGCTCATCGAGGACGCGGATCGCTTCGGCCTGGCGCAGTTGCACCAGCTCCGCGGTCGGGTCGGCCGAGGAGTCGATCGGTCGTATTGCGTGCTCCTGTCCGATGCCACCGACGAGCTGGCGCGACAGCGCCTGGAAGTCGTGCGCGGGTCGTCGGACGGGTTCGAGATCGCCGAGGCGGATCTGCGGCTTCGCGGCGCCGGCAACCTGCTCGGCACGCGGCAGTCGGGTCTGCCTCCTCTGCGGGTCGCCTCGCTGTTCGAGCCCCGACATCTCGTCCTGGCCGAGCGGGCACGAACGCTCGCCACCGATCTGGTGGCCGCGGACCCGAACCTGGCCAAACGTCCCGGCCTGGTCCGGCTGCGGGACGACTTCACCGCACTCGAGGAATCCGGGGATGCTGCCTGATGCGCGTGATCGCCGGATCGGCTCGCGGGCTGCGCCTGGCGGCACCTCGCGATTCTGCCACCCGCCCGGTGGCCGACCGGGTCAAGGAGACCTGTTTCGCGATTCTCGCCGATCGGGTGGTTGGTGCGTCGGTGCTGGATCTGTACGCCGGCAGCGGGGCGCTGGGTATCGAGGCCCTGTCGCGAGGTGCCGCGGAATGCGTGTTTGTCGAGCGTGGGCGTGAAGCCCTCGCGGCAATCCGGCAGAACTTGGGTCAGACGAGCTTCACGGACCGTGCCGAGCTGGCCGGGGTGGAGGTAGCTCGGTTTCTGGCGCCCGCAGCAGATCGGCGTTTTGGCCTCGCGTTTCTGGATCCGCCGTATTCCGAGCGTGCTATCCTCGCGCCGCTCGAACGGCTGGTGCCCTGGCTGACCGTGGGGGCCACGGTCGTCGTCAAGCACTTCTGGCGCACCGAGGTTCCCGAGCCGGCCGGACTCTCCCGCTGGCGCGAGCGTCGCTTCGGTGAAACGGCGCTGACGTTCCTCGAGCGAACAGTCACGGCCGATGGAGAGGACAAGCAATGAGTCGCGTGGCGGTCTTCCCGGGTTCATTCGACCCCATGACAAATGCCCATCTTGATGTTGCCCGCCGAGCCGCGGCCCTGTTCGATCGGCTGGTGATCGGAGTGCTGAACAATCCGAAAAAGTCTCCTCTTTTCAGTGTCGCCGAGAGGATCTCGCAGACCAGCGGGGCAGTGGCCGATTTCGGCTCACACGTGGAGGTGATCGGTTTCGACGGGCTGACCGTCGACTTTGCGGCCCGAAGTGGGGCCACCTTCATCGTTCGTGGCCTGCGCGCGGTCAGCGATTTCGACGCCGAACTGCAGATGGCGCACACCAACCGCAAGCTGCAGCCGGCGGTCGACACGGTGTTCCTGATGTCGGCCATCGAGTTCGGCTACCTGTCGAGCTCGCTTGCCAAAGAGGTCGCCCAGTTTGGGGGCGAGGTGGGTGGCATGGTGCCGGCCGCGGTGGCCGCCGCCCTTCGGGCCCGCTTCGCGCCGATCGGCTGAGGGAACCGGGAGCGCGGCTATAATCGAGCGCGTCGCACCCCGGAGGACGCAGCCACGGACATCATCTTTCTCGTTGAGCGGCTCGAATCGCTGGTCGCGGCCGCCAAGAAGCTCCCGCTCACCAATAGCGTGGTGCTCGATCAGCCAGCCATCCTGGAGTTAATCGATCAGTTGCGGGTGTCGGTGCCCGACGAGGTCCGCCAGGCCCGGCGGATTACCGAGGAGGCGGCTCGCGTCACGGAGCGGGCGCAGGAGGAAGGCGACGCCGTGATAGCACGTGCCCAGGAGCAGGCGGCCCGGATGCTCGAAGAGCGCGAGCTGGTCAAGATGGCCGGGCAGCGGGCGACCGAGATCATCGAGACGGTGAGCCGCGAAGCCACCGAGATCCGCCGCGGGGCCGACGAGTACGCGGCCGGAGTCTTGATTCGGCTCGAGGGCGAATGCATCAAAGCGCTCACCAGCATCAAGCGCGGCATCGACATGCTCGATGAGCGGTACCGGCCGCCACGCCCCAGCGCCGAGGAGAGTGCGGCGCTGCCGGTGGGGGAGCAGGAAGCCGCCGTTCCGGGAGGATGACCTCGGTCAACGTGGCGG
>JAYUGK010000081.1:0-2196 GCA_043738415.1 Chloroflexota bacterium
CCACCAGGCAGGCGAACCCCGCGTCGACGATCCCCGCCGCCACGTCGGGGCCGGTCAGTCCGCTGCCGCCGGCAGCCAGGTCGGCGGGCACCACCACCACCTCGATCTCCGGCCCCGAGCAGTAGGTCTCCACCACCCGACGAACCTGCGGATTGACGGCGCTCGAGATGGCGATCCGGTCTCGCCGGGTGAGGCGACAGGCCATCAGGGCAGCCTCGGCTGTGGCAGTCGCGCCGTCGTAATGGCTGGCAGTGGCAACCTCCATGCCGGTCAGCTCGCAGATCAGCGACTGGAACTCGTAGATGCTCTGGAGGGTCCCCTGACTCACCTCGGGCTGGTACGGCGTGTACGAGGTCGAGAACTCGCTGCGCCCGATCACCTCGCCGACCACGGACGGGACCAGGTGCCGATAGGCGCCGGCTCCCAGGAAGCTGATGCGTGGCAGGGCGTTGCGGGCCGCCAGCCGCCCAAGCTCGGCCCGCACCTCCTGTTCGGTCAGCGGCGGCGGCACCTCGAATCGAGTGGCACGCACCGAGGGGGGGATATCGGCGAAGAGATCATCGACCGACGACACGCCGATGGTCGAGAGCATCCGCTCTCGATCGGCCTCGGTGTGTGGCGAGTACGCCATCAGCCGGCGGTCAACTCCGCATAGGCGACGGAGTCCACCAGCGCATCGAGCTCGGCCGCCTCGGCGATCGTCACCCGGGCGATCCAGCCCGCGGCGAACGGATCGCTGTTCAGCAGCTCCGGGCTCTCGCGCAGCGCCTGGTTCACCTCGCTCACCACGCCGGAGATCGGCGCATACAGGTCGCTCACCGCCTTGACCGATTCGACCACGCCGAAGGTCGCAAATTGCGTCAGCCGCGACCCGACCTCGGGGAGCTCGACGAAGACGATGTCGCCGAGCTCATCGGCGGCGAAACTCGTGATCCCGATGGTCGCCTGCGACCCGTCGACGCGGACCCATTCGTGCTCGCGGGAGTAGCGGAGGTCGTCGGGAAGCATCGGCGGCATCGGCTCCTTGGCTGCTCTGAAGAGATCCGCCGATTCAGGCGGCGTCCGGCTTGGGACGGCGGTAGAACGGCAACTTTACCTGCTCCGCACGGTTCGGGCGGTCGCGGACCATCACCTCGACCGAGGCGCCAATCACCGCGGCCGCGGCCGGCAGATATGCCATGGCGATCCTTTCGTGGAGGGTCGGCGACAGGGTCCCGCTGGTGACCGCGCCGACGTCGTGGCCGTCGATGCGCACCGCGTACCCGTGGCGAGCAATCGCATCGTCGCGCATGACGAGCCCGACCAGCCGGCGTCGCGGACCGGCCTGCTGCACGGCGGCAAGCGCCGCGCGACCTACAAACTCGCCCTTCTCCATCTTGATCACCCGCCCGAGGTTCGCCTCGTAGGGATTCACCGATCGGTCGAGCTCGTTTCCGTAGAGCGGCATGCCGGCCTCCAGGCGCAGGGTGTCACGGCTGCCGAGTCCGCACGGTTTGAGGCCGACCGGCGCGCCGGCGACCATCAGCGCATTCCAGAGGGCGGGCGCGCGTCGCGCGTCGCAGAACAGCTCAAAGCCGTCTTCGCCCGTATACCCGGTACGCGCCACCAGGCAATCGATGCCGGCCACCTTGCCCCGCATCGACCGGTAGTTGCCGAGGCTGGCCAGGTCAAGATCGGTCAGGCCGGTCAGAATCTCGGCTGCACGGGGACCCTGCGGCGCAATCAGTGCGGTGCGATCCGAGCGGTCATCGATGGTGGCATCGAAATCAGCGCGCTCGCGAAGGGCCTGCAGGTGCGCGACCACCGCCTCGCGGTTCGAGGCATTGACGACCAGGAGGTATCCGTCGTCGACCCGATAGACGATCAGGTCGTCGATGATCCCACCGTCCTCGGCGCAGAGCATCGCGTACTGGGCCTGTCCCGGCTCGAGCGCACCGGGGTCGCTGACCACGGCGTAGCGCACGAAGGCGAGCGCCTCGGGGCCGCTGACGTGCAGCTCGCCCATGTGCGACAGGTCGAACAGCCCGGCCGCGCCGCGCACGGTGCGATGCTCATCGATGATGGAGCCGTAGTGCACCGGCATCTCGTAGCCGGCGAACGGCACCATGCGCGCCACAAGCCCCAGGTGGATGGCATGCAGCGGCGTCTGCCGCAGAGGGGCCAGCTCGGTCACCCGGCCGCTCCGGAGGCGCCCGA
>JAYUGK010000082.1:0-6537 GCA_043738415.1 Chloroflexota bacterium
CCCGGCGAAAGAGTGTTGACCACGGTCGCCTCGAGGGCCCCGGTGCCGGACCCGGTGAGCACGAAGACCTCACCGCGCGTCCCGATCAGGGTGGCCAGCCCCGCGGTCGTCTCGCGCAGCATCTCGCCGAATTCGGTGCCGCGATGGTCGATCATCGGCGCCGACTGAGCCTCGCGCACGGCATCGGGGATGGGGGTGGGGCCGGGGATGCGCAGGTTCTGCTTCATGGCGGGGCATGATAGCGGGGCGGTCCGGCGGACCGGATAGAGGCACTACCTCAGCCTGCGGATGAACGTCGACGTGCGGTAGCGTGCAGGCGATCCCGCCTCTACCATTCGCGCCACAATGCCGAAGCGTGCCGATCCCCCGTCCGAACCGCTGTTCTCCTTCGACGAAGAGGGGCTGACCGCCCCCCTGGCAGCCCGCATGCGTCCGCGCACGCTCGACGATTTCGTGGGACAGCCGCACCTGGTGGGCGATGTCGGCGCGTTGACCAGGGTGGTCCAGCCCGGCTACCTGCCCAGCATCCTGCTCTGGGGCCCGCCGGGGTCGGGCAAGACGACCCTCGCCCGGCTCCTCGCCGAACGCGCCGGCGGTGCGTGGCACCAGATCAGTGCCGTGACCAGCGGCGTGGCCGACCTTCGCAAGCTGTTTGCCGAGGCCAAGCCGGCGCGCTCCGGCGGGGTGATGACGGTGGTCTTCATCGACGAGATCCACCGCTTCAACAAAGGGCAGCAGGACGCGCTGCTGCCGCACATCGAGGATGGCACGATCACCCTCATCGGCGCCACCACCGAGAACCCGTACTACGAGATCAACTCGCCGCTCCTGTCGCGGCTGCGGGTCTACCGCCTCGAGCCGCTGGAGGCCGACGAGCTGGGTGCCATCGTCGCTCGGGCATTGGCACGCCCCGACGGACTGGATGGCCGTGTCGTGCTGCCGGACGAGGCGCGTGCCACATTGCTTAAGGTGGCCGGTGGCGATGCCCGCCAGGCGCTCAACATCCTGGAGGCTGCCGCTTCGGTCGCCGGTGACGGTGCTGCGCTCACCTCCGAAGGGATCGCCGAGGCGGCGCAACAGCGCCTGCTGGCCTATGACCGGGTGGGGGATCAGCATTACGAGGCGGCATCGGCCTTCATCAAGAGCATGCGCGGCAATGACCCCGACGCCGCGCTGTACTGGTGCGCCAGCATGATCGCGGCCGGCGAGGACCCGACCTTTGTGGCGCGGCGGATCGTGATCGCCGCCAGCGAGGACGTGGGCAATGCCGATCCTCGCGCCCTCCAGGTCGCGGTGGCGGCGATGCAGGCGGTCGAGATGATCGGCCTGCCGGAGGCGCAGTACGCGCTTGCCCAGGCGGCCGCCTACGTGGCCAGCGCGCCGAAGTCAAACCGGGCAGGGGCCGCCTATTTCGCGGCCCTGGCCGAGGTCGAGGAGCACGGCCGACTGCCCGTGCCGCTCCACCTCAGACCGTCGTCGCACCGTCGGCTTGCCAGGGAGCAGGGGTACGGCAAGGGCTACCTCTACCCGCACGACTTCGAAGACGCCGATGTCGACCAGCAGTACCTGCCCGATGCCCTGGCCGGCAGAGTCTTCTACGAGCCGTCCGACCAGGGACTCGAGATCAAGATCGGGGAGCGCCTCCAGCGCCTGCGTCGGCAGCGCCGCGATGGCGCAAGGGGCAGCAGGGAGGTGGACGAGAAGTGACGCTCGACGATTTGCAGCACAAGGCCGAGGCGGGGATCCGATACGCCTACAACGGTGGGGTCGCCATTGCCTACCAGGTCGTCGGGAGCGGGAGCATCGACCTCGTCTACGCTCCTGACTGGGTCTCGAACCTGGTCTATGCGTGGGAGCACCCACGGATCCGGGATTTCTACCTGCGGCTGGCCGCTTCCTTCCGCCTCATCCTGTTCGACAAGCGGGGAACGGGGATCTCGGATCACGGGGGTCAGTTCGCGACCCTTGAGACACGGATGGAGGATCTGCACGCGGTTCTCGATGCCGCCGGATCACAACGTCCGGTGATTCTCGCGGCCGAAGAGGGCAGTGGCATGGCCGCGCTCTTCGCTGCCTCATACCCGGAACGGACCAGGGCGCTGGTGCTCTTCCACCCACCCGAGCCAGGCGGCCGGGCGCTCACCGAGCGATACCTGCCCGAGCTAGCTGAACTCCGGGACGGCTGGGGGAGGCAGGAGTGGTGTGACGGGCTGATGCGGGAGCGCGCCCCATCTCTCGTCGACAGCGAGGACGAGCGTCGGCTGTTCGCGAACTATCTGCGGGGTCAGTGCGAGCCCATCGGTTGCCTACGCGCTGAACCGAGCCGCACTGGAGACCGATCTGCAGGAGGTGTGGCCGGCCGTGCACGTCCCGACCCTGTTCCTCTACCGGTCTCCCCAGGAAGCCGTCACCCTGGACGTCGCGTCCCGGGTCCCGGGCGCCAGGACCATGCGCGTGCCCGGGATGGACCTCGACATCGATGTGCACCATGGGGAGATCGTCGACGAGATCGAGAGATTCGTCCGCGGTGAGGACGCGCCCGAGGTGCCGGAGAGCGTCCTCACCACGGTCATGTTCACCGACATCGTGGGATCCACCGAACGTGCGGTGTCGCTCGGCGATCACGCTTGGCGCGATGTCGTGGCGAGGCACAACGCCCTAGTGCGCCGCGAGCTCAGCCGGTACCGGGGGCACGAGCGAGACACCGCGGGCGACGGATTCTTCGCAACCTTTGATGGCCCGGCGCGTGCGATCGGTGCGGCGCGTGCCATCCGCGCCGGGGTTCGAGGTATCGGACTCGAGGTGCGCATCGGCCTCCACGTCGGCGAGTGCGAAGTCCATGAGGACAAGCTCACCGGCCTCGCCGTGGTCATTGGTGCCCGGATCGCGTCGAAGGCGGCGACAGACGAGATCCTCGTCTCGCAGACCGTCCGCGACCTGGTCGCAGGGTCGGGCATCAGGTTCCGCGTCCGGGGGATGCACCGGCTCAAGGGCGTTCCGGGCAGCTGGCGGCTCTTCGAGGTCGGCTCAGAAGAGGACTGAGATGACAGGGTCCGATCGGCGAACGGAAGGGTGGCGAATCCAACCGCTGGCCAGTCTTCGTTGCTATGCCGCGGCGATGGGCCCGCTCTCCACCCGCTCCGCCGCTGGGTTGCCATGGCACGTTCCGGAACCTAGATCGGGACGCGCCTGCGCCGTGGGCGGCTCAAGCGCTCACCGGAGCGCTGCAACAGAGAGGGTTAGTGGCTGCCGAGTCCCAGCGCGCTGAAGCCGATGACCGCCACCGCCAGCAGGACCGCCATGATGGCCAGCAGCAGGCCGATATTCCGCAGATCGCGCACCACGTAGTGGTACTCAGCGGCGGCTCGCTCGCTGAGGCGTGACGGTCCGGTCAGCGTGAAACGTGGATCCGCGCGGCCGGGCCGGCGGGCCGGCGCGGCGGGGGCAGGGCGGGCGACGCTGCGCTGTACGGCAGCTGCCTCCATCGCCTCGGAGACGGCCCCCGGAAGCGGGACCGCGGGCGAAGCAGGTCGGGCCCCCGGAGAGCGCTGGGCGCGGCGCTGTCGGTCTCGGCGGCTGGCTGCCTTGCCTCGTCGGGCCATCGGTTCCTCTATTGGGGGAGTGGCCGGAATCGGGCGGTATGATACCAGCCGATCTTGCTTGAGGCCGCCGCCGTGTCTGACCTGAACCGGATCCTCGCCGACAACCTGGCGCTGGTCGTGGGCCTGGCAGGGCTCCTGGTGGTCGTCGCCCTGGTCGGGCTGGCGGTGCAAGCTCGCCGCCTGTCGCAGGCACTTGCGGCCTATCGGTCGCTGGTGGGAGATGAGCAGGGCAGCTCGCTGGCCGCCGTGCTGAAGAGTCACCTGGCGCGCGTCGAGCAGGTCGCCACTCGCCTCGACGACCTGGTAGTGCTGGCCGAGCACCTCGAGATCCGCTCCCGCGGCAGCCTCCAGCACGTGGGGCTGGTGCGCTTCAACCCATTCGACGACACCGGCTCGGACCAGAGCTTCGCCATTGCGCTGCTCGACCAGCGTCGGGATGGGATCGTGATCAGCAGCCTGCACGGTCGCGACAGCACGCGGCTCTTCGCCAAACCGGTCGAGGGCGGCGTCTCGAAGCACACCCTTTCCGATGAAGAGGCCGAGGCGATCCGCATTGCGCTCGATGGGACGCGGCCGATCCCGACCGTGAGCTGACCGGGCGCGCGGTGACCTTCAACGATCCGATGGATCCGATCCAGCGCCAGCTTGCCGAGCGCCGCCTGGTGGCGGCCCTCCGCCGACTGCATCGGCGCCAGCCCCTGAATCCGGATGTGCGGGTCGACACCCTTGTCGCGGAACTGCGGACGAATGACCGCCAGCGTCCCACAACCCACCGAGGCGCCACTCCGCTCGTCCTTGACGACGCGGCGCTCCGCTTGGTGATCGATAGCCTCGTGCTGAGCGGCTCCCTGGAGCGCAGCGGCCACCGGGTGCGGCTGCCCGAGCACGCGCCCACCCTCGACCCCGTGATGCGGGAGCGGGTCGACCTCCTGCTGGAAGGACTCGCCAGCGCCGGGGCGGCGCCGCCCCCGGGAGAAGGCATCGCGTCGCGATTGGGGATCCCGGGCGTCGTGATCGACCAGCTGCGCGCTTCCGGCGAGCTTGTCTCGCTCGAGGCCGGGATCGACTACCCGCGGAGCACCTGGGCCGAGCTGGAGGTGCGGCTGGCGATGATGGCGGCACGGGGACCGCTCTCGGTCGCCCGGGTGCGCGATGAGCTGCGGGCCACCCGCCGCCACGCCGACGCGATTCTGCGTCGTCTCCGCGGCGCACGGCGGGCTCCCGTCCGACGCTCAGGCCGGTGAGCCGAGCCGGCTGAGCGCGCTCAGCGCGGAGTCCAGCTCCTCGCCGGCGACCAGGTTCGCCTGCCGGTAGCAGCTCGCCGCGGCTGGTCGGTCGTCGCGCTCGGCGTAGCGTTGTCCAAGGGTCATCAGCAGGTCGATCATCCGGCCGCGGAGCAGCTCGCGACGCTCCTCGACGGAGGCGGAGTCGCCGTAGAAAGGGCAGTCGTCGAGATAATCACCCCGGTAGAGCGTGCGTGTGCGCTCGAGCTGCTGCAGCGCATCTTCTGGGCTCACCGCGTGGCCCGCGGCGACGAGTCCTTCCTCGAAGGCCTGCACATCGCTCCATTCGACGACCCCTGGGTCCATCCGGTATCGGTCATTGGTGAAGCCGATGGCGGCTCCCCGGTCATGCCCGCGGCGCGCCGGCTCCAGGGTTGAGCGCAGGCCGCCCAGCGTCCGATGGAAGGCCAGATCGGCGCGGTCCAGGTCGATGTCGGGCCAGATCAGCTCAATGATCTCGTCCTTGGCCACGCCGCGCTCGCCCCGGTCGAAGAGGAAGGCGAAGAGCGCCTCCGCCTGGCGGCTGCCGGCCTTGGCCCCGCCCCACTGGCGAACCGCCTCCGTCCCTCGCTCTGCGCGCAGCGGTCCCAGAGCGAAGAGGTGCAGCCGCTGCGCCGAGGCATCCACCGACTCAACCAGGGCCTGTGACAGCATCGACCCGCGCGATTCGACCTCGGCCAGCTCAATGCGCAGCTCGCTCAGGGCCGCCGCCTGCGTTCCGTGGCGCTCGCCGAGCCGCAGCGATGCCGCGAGGTAGCCGGCCGCCAGGCGGAGCAGGTCCACCTCGCGCTGGGTCAGCGGCAGGCCATTGCGCTTCGGTCCGAAGACGACGCTGCCGAGTTCGACGCCATCGGTCCGGAGTGCCATCCGCAGCCCAAGCGGGTTCAAGCCCGGTGGCTCGCCACTGGTGGCGACCGGGTTTCCCGCCAGGTCAGTGACCTCGGCTCCACTCAACCTGAAACTGCGCGCCAGGCGCGCCAGTGAAGGACCGATGGCTCGGTCCGGGCGCTGGGCGGTGAAGATGTCCTTTCCGAGAGCGCGCAGCAACCGATCGGACGCCGCGTTCCCCTCGCTCCCGCCGATGAACCCGCGGAAGCGCTCGGAGATCGGCTCGAACAGGGCGATGGTGACCACCAGGGCAAGGCCGGTCACGATCGGGAGGTTGATCCCCAGCAGATTCTGGGTGAGCCGCTCAACGCCGATCAGGAGAGCCACGTAGACGGTGATGGCCAGGCCCCCCACCAGGGAATAGCGGAAGGCCCGATCGGCCATCCCGGGAGCCAGGAAGACGCCGGCCGCGAAGACGGCGTACGCCGCCAGTACCATCGCCACCGTGACCAGCGAAACGCCGATCCACGGGTCACTGTCGGCCGGCCCCGGAAGGATGCGGATCACCGCGCCGACGGCCCCAACCGCGACCGTGGCCAGGGCCGCCAGCAACGACCGCCGCCGCGAGGCGTCATCGCCGGATCGGCGCAGCGACGCCCATATCCACCCGACGGCGCAGCCGAAGATGGCGATGCGGGCGGCAATCCAGGCCCAGCCAAAGACCTGGCCGGGGATCCCGGCCACCTCGAAGTGCGGCGGCGTGACGCTGAACTGGCTGTCCGGGAAGAAGACGGCGCCGATCGCCATGGCCACGCAGATCGCAT
>JAYUGK010000083.1:0-2193 GCA_043738415.1 Chloroflexota bacterium
GGCGAGGGCGCGCACGTCCTCGGCGGTCACCAGCCCGGATCCGCCGGCCGCGTGGCGGAGCATGTTCTCGAGCAGCACCTTGACCGTGTACGGCATCCGATCGAGGTCCGGCACGCCGGCTGCGGCAAGGCGGTAGTAGACATAGGACCGATCGCCCACGGGCAGCACCGCGCGGGCATCGGCGGGATCGATGAGGGGTGGTCGAGTGGACACGGGACGCGCCTCCTTCGTCATCCACGCTCGCAACTTCGAGCGCGGTATCAGAGCGGTCGGCGCCGGACGGGTGCGCCCGTCCCGGGTCGAGAACCATTGCAGTGTACGCCTGCGGCCGGTGGCTGTCGCCCCCCAATTCGTACGCGGGCGACGCGCACGCAGTAGCCGAATGTCCTCGGAGAGCGGCAGCTCGATCGGCTCACGGGCCGCCATGCCGCTCACGGGCGATATGTGGGCCATTGAGTGGCCGTTGGGTCTTACCCCGACGACACGCGCCTCCGCGATCGCTGGGGCTCAGCCGGGCGGCGGGTCACCCAGGATCTGATCCTCGACAATCAGGTCATCCCCGTGCAGGCGAATCGTTCGCAGATAGAGGTACAGGGACGGCGTCAGGATGATGGCCACCGCGAACATCGCCGGTCGCGTCGTGCCGGCCGCCACCGCCAACCATCCGAGCAGCGGGCCGCCGGAGATCTGGCCCAGCGCATCGGCCTGGCTATTGAGGGAGTGGACGGTGGCGCGGACATCCGAGGGCAGCCCAAGGTTGATCCAGGCGGTCGCGATCGGCTGGGCGACACGTCGCACGATGCGCGTCAGCAGGTAGCTGAGCGCAGCCATCTCAAAGCTGACCGCCGCGGCAAAGACGACGATCGCCGCGATCAGCACGACATCGATGGCCAGCAACGTCCGAGCCGCGCCGAGGTGGCTCTCGGTAGCGATCCGGCGCCGGGCGACCTGCACCGCCGCCACGCTGGTTACCAGCGAGACCAGGTTGATGAGCGCGAACCACGCGATCGCCGGAAGCAGGGGAACCCGGGGAAAAGCGAAGTTGCTCAGGAAGTGCAGCTCACGAAGCCGATCGAATGCCTCGGAGCCGGCCCCGGCCACGAACGAGATGGCCAGGATGGTGAGCAGCGCCGGCACGGCGCGCACGGTCGTTGCGCTGCGCCGCAAGGTCTCGCGCAGCGCCTGGATCATCGAACGACCCTCTCGTGGCGCCGGAGACCAGTGGCGCTCTGGCATGACGAAGATGAGCGCCACGGCGGTCAGCACATAGCCGAGACCGCCGGCCAGGATCGGGGCCTGCAGACCCCAGACAGCAACCAGGGGAACGCTTGCCACGATCCCCAGGGCGCCGGCCGCCCACCCGAGCTGGGCGCCCCGGATGAAGATCTGGCCGGTCTCCACGTTGCCGGTCTCATCGCTGATCCACGCCTCGGTGGCGCCCGACGTGAAGGTGGCGCCGATTCCCCACAGCACCTGGCCGACTAGGATCGTGCCGAACAGGGGCCAGGCACCCCACACCATCAACCCGACCCCGATCAGTGCCACGCCGATGATGACGCTCAGTCGCCGACTGACGGTGTCGGCCAGCACGCCCGTCGGGACCTCAAAGATGAACGCTGACAGCTCGAGGGTCGTGCCGACCAGCACCAGCTGCAGGGCATCGAGCTTCGCCACCTGGATCATGAACAGGCCGGCCGCGGTGATGGCCATCATGAAGCAGAAGGACCCGGCGGCCTCCTGGGCGAGGTAGACGCGATAGGCGAGACGGGCGCCGGGGAGCGTCACGCGGGATCGTGGCAGAGGCGCGCGTAGACCAGGTCGGCATCGGCCAGGGTGACGTCCCGCAGTCGAACGAGGGGGGTCCCGATCATCCGGCAGCGCTACCCGGTTGCGCGCTGGCCAAGACCGCCAATGCTCGCAGCGCAACGTCCACCGGATCGCGTCCCGGCGCCACCGGGATGCGGACCTGGTTCGAGCCGGCGACCGGATGGAATCCGGCCAGGGTCAGGGCGCGCACCACCGCGACACGGTCGAAGCGAGGCCACTTGAAGGTGACGCGGCCTGCCTCGGCGTGCACCTCCGGCACGCCGACCGCATCGGCGGCCATGCGCACCGCGACCGCCCGGAAGAGCCCCTCCACCGGCTCGGGCACCGCGCCGAATCGGTCCCGCAGCTCCGCGCGCAGCGCAGCGA
>JAYUGK010000084.1:0-2188 GCA_043738415.1 Chloroflexota bacterium
CCGCTGGCCACCGACGCGTTCGCGATCGAGACCATCACCATCGGGATCCAGCAGAGCCCGGGGAACAACATCTTCACGCCTGGCTACCCCACGGCCGCCTTCCTGCCGGTGGTGGTCCAGCAACCGGATGGCAAGGCGTTCCTGGGCGGGCTCGAGGCCGGGGTCGGGCTCGAAGTGGGCAAGGGCTACCAGATCACCGCGGCGATCTCCAACACCACCGAGGCGATGCTGGCGGGAGCCGGCACCGACTATCCGCCGGAAGTGGCGGCCATGTACCTGGACACGACAGGGGTCACCGATCGTACCCGGAAACTGGCCCTGGGACTGGTAGCCGGTCAGGCCGATCCGTATCACCAGGCCAAGGCGCTGGCCGCGTATCTCCAGGGGCCCCAATTCCACTACTCGACGATCGCGCCGGTGCCGACCGATCCGAACCGCGACCTGGTCGACTTCTTCCTCTTCGACAACACAAATGGACAGGTTGGCTATTGCGAGTACTTCGCTTCCGCCATGGCAGTGCTTGCCCGATCCGTGGGGCTTCCGGCCCGGGTTGCCGTCGGCTACGCCCCCGGCGAACGCGTGTCGACCGGTGTCTACCAGTACCGCGAGCGCAACTCGCACGCCTGGGTCGAGATCTACTTCCCAGGGTACGGGTGGCAGATCTTCGAAGCCACCAAGTCCATACCCCTGGTCGCTCGCCTGGCCGGCATCGGTGTCGTCCCGCCGGTCAGTCCGCCGGTCGACGGAGTCAGTGGCACAGGGTTCGGAGAGGGATTCAATCCGGGCTTCATCTCGAAGATGGAAGACTTCGAGCCGGTCGCGGGAAGTTTCAGGCCGGGAGAGAAGCGGCCGGCCGAGGAGACCCGCAGTGGGAACCTGCTGGTGATCACCGGTGCGGCGGGTCTGCTGGCGATCACGCTCGCCTGGCGCCTGGCCAGGGTGCGTCGACGGTTCCGCATCCTGGCTCCGGGAGACAGACAGTGGCAGCGGCTGGCCCTCGCCGCCGACCAGGGCGGCGCGGCGCGGAGCCCGTCGGAGACGATCTACGAGTACGCGGCCTGGCTTGAGGATCAGCTGCCGGCGCGGAGTGGCGAGATCCGGCAGATCGCCGATGGCAAGGTCTGGCAGAGCTACTCCGGACGATCGCTCACGGCCGAGGTGATCGCTCGCCTGGAGCGGGCGTGGAGTCATCTGCAGCTTCCGCTGCTGTGGCTCACCCTCCGACGGCGCCTGGCCTCGCTTGTCCCCCGGCGCGGCCGGGCCTGAGTCAGCGGAGAGCGCCGGCCAGGCTTTCTTCGAAGGCGCGGCGACTGGCGAGCACAGCGGCGGCTGGGTCAGTTGGCCAGCCTGACTCGACAAGGACCTCGCCCATCACCCGCACCGCGTCGGCCATGTCGTCGATGCCCACGTCGCCCATGTGTCCGAAACGCAGGATGCGGCCGACCCACTTGCCCTGCCCACCGGCGACGATCAGTCCTCGCGAGCGCATCGTCGCATTAAAGGGCGCCCATTCCAATCCGTCGGGGAGCCAGGCAGCGGTCACGGTGGCCGAGCGGATGGCCGGGGCGGCGACCAGTGACAGGCCGAGCGCCTCGAGGCCGGCCTGGGCAGCGGCGGCTACAGCGGCATGGCGCTCCCAGGTCCGCCTCCGTCCCTCGGCCACCAGGCGCGCGACGCCGACCCGCAGGCCGTACAGCACGCTGACCGCGGGCGTCCAGGGGGTCTGCCCCTTCTCGGCCCAGCGGCGCGCCTCGGCAAAATCCCAGTAGAAGCGCGGCATGCGCGCCGTCTCTTCAGCCGCTCGTGCCCGGGCTCCGACTGCGGCGATGGCGATCCCCGGCGACGCCATGAAGGCCTTCTGGCTGGCGGTCACCACGAGGTCGATCTCCCAGGCGTCCATCTCGAAGGGCATGGCACCGAGTCCGCTGATGCCGTCGACCAGCACGAGCGGCTCTCCCGGTCCGGCGTGCACCGCGGCGCTGAGCTCGCGGATCGGGTTGGTGACGCCGGTTGAGGTCTCGTTGTGGGTCAGCAGCACGGCGTGATACGGGGCGTTGGCCGCCAGGTGGCCGGCAAGACGTGCAGGGTCAGCGGCGGTGCCCCACTCGACCTCGTACCGCTCGACATCGGCGCCAAACGCATCTGCCACTTTGGCCAACCGATCTCCGAAGCTGCCGATCGTGACCGC
>JAYUGK010000085.1:0-6512 GCA_043738415.1 Chloroflexota bacterium
GCCGCGGCGCGCCAACGTCGCCCGGTAGCATCGCTTGGTAGCAACAGGGGCGGATACCTGCGGTCACCGGCTCCCATGGATCGGCTACCCTGAGCGCGACGGAGGCTTCGACGGACGTCCGCGGACGCTATGGCCCGGACTGCAAAACCGAGTCCCTCCGTCTAGCGTGATTCACGCACACTCGTGCACGGCTGCGACTTGGAGCGTACCGACGACCTAGCCAAGCCCGCTGTGAGGGAGACCGGCCAGCAGTTCGTCGACGATCCCTTCGAACGGCGCCAGGGCGGCCTCCAGAGCGTCGAGCGCTCGGAGACCAAGCCCGAGGCTCGGCCCGTCGGGGGTGTCGGCTGAGGCGATCCAGCGCCCGTTGATCTCCCGCAGCCGGACGTCGACCCAGAAGGCGGAGCAGGTGAGTCGGAGTACCGTCATGGCGTAGGTATAGCCATTCGACCTTGCCGGCGCCATTACAGTCCGAGCCGCCTCGGCGATGAATGGCGGACCAACCACCGCTGGCAGCGGACCAACCACCTCCTCGGTTGACCGCTCCCAGTGCGGCATGTGGCTGCGCGGTGGCCCGCTAGGCACCCGGCTGCGCCGTCCGCTCGCTGGCCAGCAACCGGCCGAGGGTGGCCGTGCCGATGCCCAGGCGTCGCGCCGCTTGGCGCCTGGACATGTTGCCCGGCCGCCACCTCCGCGCGCACCGTTTCCCAGCGGACGGCAAACCCTGGGTGCGCAGTGACCGGGGGCCGGCCTATGCGGGCCCCCTGGCGGGCGGGCCATCCGTCTGGCGTCATTCACGCACACTCGCGCATCGGGGCGTGCTACTGCTTGACGAGATGCTCCAGTTCCGCAGCGATGCGCTGGAGGCCCTGCGCCAGCCGATGGAGGCGGGCAGCGTCACCATCGCCCGGGTGGATGGAGCCCTGTCGCTGCCGGCGAGCTTCTCTCTGCTGGCCGCCTTCAACCCGTGTCCGTGCGGCTGGCGCGGCATGCGCCGGCGCGCCTGCACCTGCGACGAAGCCGTGGCGCGGCGCTACGCTGCCCGGCTCTCAGGCCCTCTGCGAGACCGGATCGACCTGTGGGTCAGCATGGACGAGCCGACCAGCGGTCGAGGCGAGGGCCGTCCCCAGCCGAGCTCCGCAGTCGCGCCGCGGATCGCCGCAGCACGGCGGCGGCAGCTCGAGCGCCAGGGGATCGCCAATGGAGATCTGTCGCCGCGCCTCTTCGACGAGGCACACGGCATCAGCCCATCGGTGCTGGCGCACCTCGCAAGTCGCGGCCGCAGCTTCGGACTGTCATTTCGGCGCCTGCACCGCGCAACCCGCGTGGCCCGCACCATCGCCGACCTCGCCGCGGCCGAGCGCGTCTCCACCGAGCACCTCGACGAGGCGCTCGTCTACCGAACGCCGGTGCAACTGTGATCGGTATCGGCGCCGCCGGGCCACGTGGCGAGACACCAAGGTCGGTGCTGGCGGCCCTCCCGGTCGAGCACGGCGGCTGGGCGGCTCTGGATCTCACCGGAATCGATCCGGAACGCGATCGGCCATTCTGGATCGCCCTTTCGCTGGTGCCGGGCGTCGGCCCCGTCGGGTTTGCCCGCCTGCTGCGACGCTTTGGGAGCGCCCGCGGCGCCTGGGCCGCGGGCGAAGGGATCTTCGATGAACTGCCACGGGTGCCAGACGACGCGGCGGCCGGGATGCGCCGTCTGCGACGCCGCAGTGCCACGTCAATTGCGCGAGCGGTTGAGGCAGCCACCCAGCAGGCGGGCGGCCGAGTGGTGACCGCCCTTGAGGGCGGCTATCCGACTGCACTGGCCGAGGTCGACCCCCGCCCGCCGGTCCTGTACCTGGCCGGCGACCCAGAGGCGCTGCAGGCCACCTGCGTTGCGGTGGTCGGCACGCGGCGCGCCACCGGGTACGGCCGCGCCTGCGCCATCGAGATCAGCGACGAGCTCGCGCGGGCCGGCGTCACGGTGGTGAGTGGCTTGGCCCTGGGGATCGACGGAGACGCGCACCTGGCCGCGATCAGCGCCGGCGGGCGCAGCGTGGGGGTGCTGCCGTCGCCGCTCGATCGCATCTACCCGCCACGGCACCGCGAGCTCGCCGCTCGCCTGGTGGCGACCGGCGGGGGACTTGTCTCTGAGCTTGCGCCGGGCCAGACACCGGGTCGCCCTGACTTCGCGCGACGCAATCGGATCATCGCCGGATTGGCCAGTGCCGTGGTCGTCGTTGAGGCGCCAGACCACTCCGGGGCGCTGCTCACCGCCGCCGCCGCTGTCGATTGTGGACGCGACCTGTTCGCCGTCCCCGGCCCGATCGACGCGGCCGCATCTCGTGGCTGCAACCGCCTGATCGCCGATCACCTGGCGACCCTGATCACGTCACCGGCCTCGCTCCTCCACCGCATCGGCGCCGTGGCCGGCGGTCGCGCCGTGAGCGTCGCGAGCCTCTCCGAGTCTGAGGGACTCGTGCTCGGCCGTCTGCTGCAGCGGGCCGCGTCGATCGAGGAGCTGATGCAAAAGACCGGCCTCGCGACCGGTCCGCTGGCCAGCACGCTGACGCTGCTGGAGGCCCGCGGGCTGGTTGACTCCTACAGTGGAGCCACCTTCCATCCGACCCTTACCGCGCGTCGCATCGGCCGCCAGGGAGAGCGCGCCGGTTGATGCCGGGTATACTGCGCCCGCCACTCGGCAGCCGAAGCCCCGTGCCCCGGGAGTCGGTCCGCCCGTGACAGGAGTCCTGTCTATTGCTTTCGATTCGCAGCGTACGCGCGGCCTCCCGCGCCCCGTTCGCGAGGTTCAGCCTGGAGCTGCGTCGACATCGCAGCGTGACCCACGTGCTGGCCGGTGCCCTCTGTCTGATCGTCGCTGTCGCGGTGTCGGCCGGTGGAGTGGTGCAGGCAGGCCTCGATGCCGTTATCCCGGCCAGCGTCTCGATTCTCCCCGAGAGCGTCGGGATCGGGATAAATTCCGGCACCCCGGTGACCTTGAAGTTCGGCGAGCCCATGGACCCGGTGGCCGTCGAGTCCGCCGTCAGGATCCGCCCGGTTCAGCCGTTGCGTCTGCGTTGGAGCGCGGATCTTCGCAGCGTCGAGGTCTGGCCGGCGCACCTGTGGCTGACCGACCAGCGCTACGTGGTTGCCCTCGGCGAGCGGCGCTTCACCTTCACCACGCAGACTGCCCCCCGCATCACCGCCTTCGGGGTGCGCCAGGCCGATACCACTCCGGTCAACCTCAGTCAGCTGCGCGAGGCAGGGAGTCACACCGACGGGTACTCAGATGTGAGTGCCCATACCGCCATCAGCCTGACCTTCAGCGCGAACATGGACCGCTCCGACGTTGAGCGCGCCTTCGTGCTCAGCCCCGCGGTCCCCGGGGTCTTCATCTGGAGCGGCTCCGTGCTGACCTTCACCCCAGCCGAGCGCTTCAGCTCGGACGCCCGGTATGCCGTCTCGCTGTCGGGCGCCCACGACGCCGATGGCAATCCGCTCGGCGGCGATACCTCCTTCTCGTTCACCACCCGGGCGGGGGCGCAACTGGTTCGGGTCAGTCCTGCGATCGGCGGCACCAACGTGACCGACACGCAGGTCGTGCTCTGGTTCAGCCAGTCGATGCAAGCCGATGCGTCGGCCGCGGTCCTTTCGGTGACCGACCTGGGCACCGGCGCGGAGTTGCCCGGCGAGAAGACCTGGGATGTGACGAGGACGCAGTTGATCTTCACGCCCAACCGTGCCTTCGCGCTCGGCCATCGGTTCGCGGTGCGGCTGGCGAACGGAGCCGTTGACGCGGACGGCAATCCGGTGAACGCTGATTGGACCTTCAGCACGCCGAACCCCGTGGTCCGGAGAGCGGTCAAGTCGAGCGCTTCAGCGCCGGCCACCCCGTCGGGCCTGGTCGACCACGCGCTCAGCCAGATCAACTTCGCGCGGGCCGCCTACGGCCTGAGCCCGCTGCTCGCCGACCCGACCATCTCGGCGGTGTCGGCCGGGCACGCCTGGGACATGATGGCAAACAATTACTTCAGCCACGACGGCCTGGATGGGCGCACCTACAGCGCCCGGCTGCGCGACGCCGGGATCAGCTTCGGCTACGCCGGCGAAAACATCTGCTACTACAGCGGGCAGCCAGATCCCTACGCCGTGCTTGACTGGTGCCAGTCCACGTTCATGGCCGAGCCATACCCGGGCGTCAGCAACCACAAGGGCAACATCCTGGGCGTCCACTTCAGCCGAGTGGGCGTCGGCGTGGCCCAGGTCGGCTCGAAAGTGATCGTGGTCTGGGACTTCACCGACTGATCCGCCTCGTCGGAGTGCCCGGAACCGGGTGCTACACTCCCTGACCGATGCCCCCCAAGAAGCGTTCCAACGGCGATCTGGTCATCGTCGAGTCACCCGCCAAGGCCAAGACCATCGAGCGGTACCTCGGGGAGGGCTACACCGTGGTCGCCTCCTACGGCCATGTCCGCGACCTGCCGGAGCGGAGCCTGGGGGTTGATGTCGACGGCGACTTCACCCCGCGCTACGAGCCGCTCAAGGACCGACGAAAGGACCTCGACCGGCTCGCCGATCTGGCCAAGCGCGCGGACCTGGTCTGGCTGGCCACCGACCTTGACCGAGAGGGCGAGTCGATCGCCTGGCACATCGCCCAGTTCGCCGAGCTGCCCGATGACCGGGTGCGCCGGGTCACCTTCAGCGAGATCACCAAGTCGGCCATCGAAGCGGCATTTGCCCATCCGCGTGCCCTCAACCTCGACCTTGTCAACGCCCAGCAGGCGCGCCGCGTGATCGACCGGCTGGTGGGCTACAAGCTCAGCCCGCTGGTCAGCAGCAAGATCCGTCGCGGCCTGTCGGCCGGGCGCGTGCAGAGCGTGGCGGTGCGGCTCGTCGTCGAGCGCGAGCGCGAGATCGAGCGCTTCACCCCCGAGGAGTACTGGAGCCTGGCTGTCGAGCTGACGAGGCGCGGCGAGCCCGGGCGCTTCACCGTCGAGCTGACCCGCATCGACGGCAAGAAGGCCCGCGTCGCAAGCGCGGAGCAGGCCGCCGAGCACGAGGTCGCCCTGCGCGCCGCCGAGTACGCGGTGGCATCGGTGACCCGAACCCAGCAGCGAAAGGCGGCGCCCCCGCCGTTCACCACCAGCACGCTGCAGCAGGAAGCGTCCCGCAAGCTGAGCTTCGGAGCGAAGCGCACGATGAGCGTCGCGCAGTCGCTGTACGAGGGGATCGCCCTGCCCGAGGGCCAGGTCGGCCTGATCACCTATATGCGTACCGACTCGCTGTCGATCGCGTCGGGAGCGGTCAGCGAGGCACGCGGCGTGATCGCCGAGCGATTCGGTGCCGAATTCGTGCCGGATCGGCCCAACGCCTTCAAGAATCGCAGCCGCGGGGCTCAGGAGGCGCACGAGGCGATCCGTCCATCGAGTTTTGCCCGGTCGCCCGAATCGTTGCGCAGCCATCTCAAGCCGGACGAATATCGGCTCTATGAGCTCATCTGGAAACGGGCGATTGCCAGCCAGATGAGCCCTGCGCGCTTCGACCAGGTGGGGGTGGACGTCTCCGCAGGCCGCTACACGATGCATGCCGGCGCGCGCAAGCGCGTCTTCGACGGCTACCAGGCGGTCTACATCGAAGGACGCGACGACGAAGAGGACGAGCGCCTGACGGTGCTGCCCGACCTGCGGCCACACGAGCCGCTGGACCTCGCCTCGCTCACCTCCGAGCAGCACTTCACCCAGCCGCCCCCTCGGTACACCGAGGCGACCCTGATCAAGGCGCTCGAGGAGCACGGCATCGGCCGCCCCTCGACCTACGCCCCGACCATCGAAACCATCCGCCAACGCGGGTACGTGGCCATCAAGGAGCGCCGTCTGTCGCCGGAGGAACCTGCCTTCAAGGTCACCGACCTGTTGGTCGAGCATTTTCCCGAAGTTGTCGACCTGGAGTTCACGGCGCGCATGGAGGAGCAGCTCGACGAGGTGGCAGCCGGGCGGCAGGAGTGGGTGCCGATGGTGCGCAGCTTCTGGGAACCCTTCAGCGCCAAGGTCGTCGAAGGGCGCAGCAAGATCGCCAAGCAGGTCGAGATGACCGATATCGACTGCCCGGTCAGCGGCCACAAGATGATGAAGCGCTACGGGCGGAATGGCTGGTTCCTGGGCTGCTCGGCCTATCCGGAGTGCAAGCACACCATGCCGCTCCCCGGCGAAGAGCCGGTGATCCCTCCGGACATGCCCGGGGTGGGTGAGAAATGCCCGGCCTGCGGTGAGGGGACGCTGAGCGCCCGGACCGGGCGCTTCGGTCCGTTTGTCGGTTGCGACCGGTATCCGGAGTGCAAGCACATCGTCCGCCAGGAGCGCGCCGCCGAGCGGTTCGGCACCTGCCCCAAATGCGAACAGGGCACGGTGGTGACCAAGCATGCCCGCCGAGGGCGTCGGCCATTCTGGGGGTGCGATCGCTACCCGGAGTGCGACTACACCAGCTCGACGCGCCCGGCTTCTGTTGATGGAGCCGATGGGCCGGCG
>JAYUGK010000086.1:0-6505 GCA_043738415.1 Chloroflexota bacterium
GAGCCAGGCCGCGGCCGCGGCTGACGAGGCCCCCAGCGCCGGCCGTGCCTCGAGATCTCCGGGCGACCGGAGATCGATCGGGCGCACGTGCGCCAGGGCCTCGAGGTAGGCTCGGTTGGCCTGCAGCGTCGCGTGAGCTGCCGCATCGGCCGGGACCACGACCAGGGGCAGCCAGGTGGCCGCCGGCACCGCCGCATCGGTGCGCAGGTTGCGCACCGCTCGCACCAGGTCGGAGAGCACCTCCATCTGGACTTCCGCGTCCGGATCGCGATCCCCGCGCATCGGCCAGGTGGCGCTGATCAACAGTGGCTCGCCCCGTGTCGCCGTGGTGGCAGCCTCGTCGAGTGCCGACCAGATCTGCTCGCTCACGAACGGCACGATCGGGTGCAGCAGGCGCAGCAAACCCGCCAGCGTCTCCGCGGCGGCCGTCCAGGAGCGGGCACGCTCCCCGGGGTCGGCGTCGGGCCGGCGCAGATCGACCTTGCACATCTCCAGGTACCAGTCGCAGTAGTCGCTCCAGGTGAATTCGTGGACGGTGCCAGCGTAGGCCGACGGTTCCAGCTCGTCGAGCTGGCGAGTGGCCCGCTCGGTCGCCTCCGAAAGGCGTGAACGGATCCAGCGTTCGGCAAGCGTCGGCTCGCCCTCCGGTGCGGCGAGCGGCTCCAGGCGGGCGCCCAGCACGAAGCGCGCAGCGTTCCACAGCTTGTTGGTGAAGTTGCGCGCACCCTCGAGCTTGGCGAGGGTGAGGCGTTGGTCGCTGCCGGGACTCGTCCCCACGATCAGCGCGAATCGCAGGGCATCGGCCCCCATCTGCTCGATGACGTCGAGCGGATCGACCGTGTTGCCCTTGGTCTTGCCCATCTTGACGCCGCCGGCGGCGCGCACCAGGCCATGAAGGTAAATGGTGTGAAACGGCTCGACGCCGGTGAAGAAGAGGCCGAGCATCATCATCCGGGCGACCCAGAAGAAGATGATGTCGTACCCGGTCTCCATCACCGAGGTCGGATAGAAGCGGCGAAGGTCGGCGGTGTCGTCGGGCCAGCCCAGCGTGGAAAAGGGCCACAGGCCGCTGCTGAACCAGGTGTCGAAGATATCGGTCTCCTGGGTCAGTTCGGTCGCCGGCCGTCCGCAGGTGGAGCAGGCATCCGGGCCGGCCTCCACATCGGTCACCGTGATATGCCCGTCCGGGCAATACCAGGCCGGGATACGGTGTCCCCACCACAGCTGCCGGCTCACCGCCCAGTCGCGGATGTTCTCCATCCAGTGGGCGTAAACCTTGCCGAAATGCTCTGGCACGATCCTGGTGCGACCCTCGCGTACGGAGGCCAGGGCGCGCTCCGCGAGGGGCTGCGTCCGCACGAACCACTGCACCGAAAGGCGTGGCTCGACGACCGTGCCGCAGCGGTCGCAGTGACCGATGACCATGGCGTGCGGCTGCTCTCCCTCCAGGTCGCCCATCGCCTGCAGGCGCTCGAGGATGACCTGGCGTGCCTCGTAGCGGTCGAGCCCCGCGAACTCGCCGCCCTCCGCATTGATGCGTGCCTCCTCGTCCAGCACGTTGATGGCCGGCAGGCCGTGGCGTTGCCCGGTCTGGTAGTCGTCGGGGTCATGTGCCGGCGTGATCTTGACCGCCCCGGTGCCGAATCCCCGTTCGACCACTTCGTCGGCAATGATCGGCAGGCGGCGGCCGAGGAAGGGCAGCAGCGCCTCGCGCCCGACCACGTGCCGGTAGCGCTCGTCCTGGGGATGCACCGCGACCGCCACGTCACCCAACAGCGTCTCCGGCCGGGTGGTGGCCACTGAGATCCACTGCTGCGGGTCGGGCGAGCCGTCGGGCAGGGCCAGGTGATAGCGGATCGTCCAGATGCGGCCCATCTCCTCGCGCGGCACCTTTTCGAGGTCGGAGAGGGTCGTCCGGCAGCGGGGGCACCAATTCACCAGCGCCTCGCCGCGGTAGACCAGTCCGGCATCGTGGAGGCGCTTGAAGGCGGTGCGCACCGCGCGTGCACTCATCGGATCCATGGTGAAGCGCTCGCGCGACCAGTCCGCCGAGGCTCCAAGACGGCGCATCTGGAGGCCGATCACGCCGCGTGTCTCATCCATGAAGCGCCACATGCGCTCGAGGTAGCGCTCGCGACCCAGGCTCTCTCGCGTCTCCCCCTCCTCGGCAATCGCCTTGTCGAGCACGAATTGGGCGGCGATGCTGGCGTGGTCGACCCCCGGGAGCCACAGCGTGTCATCGCCGCGCATGCGGTGGTAGCGGACCATCAGGTCCTCGAGCGCCACGAACAGCGCGTGGCCGGTGTGCAGCGAGCCGGTGACATTTGGCGGAGGCATGGTGATCACGAAGCGCTGCGCGCCCTCGGGAGCCTCTGCGCTCGGCGTAAAGGCTCCGCTGCTGAGCCAGCGCGCGTAGATCTGCGGCTCGACCGTGGTCGCGTCGTAGCGCGGCGCCAGGGCCTGCCGCTGCTCCGCCATCGGTCCGCCTCCTCCTGCCCAGACAAAGACCCGCTCGCCGAAGGACGAACGGGTCGTGGTACCACCTTCGTTCGGCGAGATCGGGAACGCCCGACGCCGCCCTTCCAACCGCGCTATCGGGCGGACCCGGCCGGCTCGCGTGCGACTTTCCCTCTCCCGCCGCGGCGGACTCTCAGCCGATGGTCCACTTCTCTGCTGCAGACGTCGGAGAGGTACTCCTCACGGTCAGCGCCGTGCTCGGGAGTCTAGCACGCTCCCAAGCGTGCCCAAAGCGCGGCCCCCAGGTCAGCTGCTGGCGCCTACACTCACCTTGAGCTGGCCGTCCTCGGTCCGGAACTGGGCCCCACCTTCGAAGGTGTGGATGGCGGTTGTCGGGTCAAATCCGGCCGCGTGGGTCGCAGTGAAGACGAACTCGCCGGAGGTGGCGAGCCCCAGGGAAACACGACGGATCCCGTCGGCTCGCTCGAGCGACTGCTTGAACGAGGTGATCGCCCCGAAGCTGCTCAACCCGGTCACCAGGATCTGTGTAGTGATCTCCTCACCGGCCGGCTCCAGGTCGGGAGCGACCTGCGGGGATTCGGGCTCGCGCGATGCAGCCACCTCGGCCACGACCTCGGCCACCGGCCCTGCGGTCACTCCGGCCATCGGCTCAGCCACGACCTCAGCCACGACCGGGTTAGCCGCTGCAACCTCCGGCTCGGCAGGCCACGAGGGGCGATCGATGGGGGTTGCGCCGGCGCCGGTCACCGGAGCCGTCGGCGCGCCGTCGAGAACCGGCGGGGACGGCATCAGCTTGACGGCCGTGGCGAAGGCCGCAGGATCGTGCATGTCTGAAAGCCTGGAGAAGAAGGCAGCCATCCGCTCTTCGAAGGCGTCCACCTGCGACGCGACGGCGCTGAGCGCTGCCTCGCCCGTTCCGGCGTTGGCCTGCAGCTGGACATCGAGCTGACGCTGTCGGCCTTCCACTTTGGCGGCGGCCTCCTGGTGAACGCGCTGGATTTCGCCCTGCTCTCGTTCGCCGATGCGCGCCACGTCGTCATCTGCCTTGTCGCGAAGGTCGGCCGCGCGCAGCTCGGTGGCGGACCGCATCGCGATGGCGCGCTCTTCCACGGAGGCGGCGAGTGTGGCCATCGCATCGTCGCGGGCCTGCTCGGCGATGTGCCGCATGGCATCCACCATGCTCTGCAGAAACGGTTCGGCAGCTTCGCTCGCAGGCGGCTCGGAGATGGGGGCGACCGATGCGGGCGCCACCTGATCGGCCTCTGCGGGCTCCGCTGGATGCGGTCCGTTCTGCGGGTCGGTGGCCGCGGTGCCGTCGGCCTGGGCGTCATCAGCCAGCCACGGGAGTCGGATCCCCTTGCGGCGGGGGGCCTCGCTCATCGGGTTGCTTCCTTTCCGGCTGCTTCAGCAAAGCGTGGTGCAAGGGCCGCCCACCAGGGTCGGCGGCGTGCCGGGGCCACCAACGGCTCCGGATGGCTCAGCAGGCGCGCCACGTTGTGGAGGTCGGTCGTGATCTGTTCACGCGGGAACTTCGTGATCAGCGGCGTCCCCTCGTTGGCCGCCGCGATCGCCCTGGGACCGTTGGACACCACGGTCGCGCTGATGCGCGTGCCCAGCGTCTTGGCGATGTCGTCAAGCGCAACGCCATGGTTGGCTCGATTCACGATGACCTTGACCATGTCGCCCAACCCCACCTCGTGCGCGAGGGACAGGAACTGTGCGGCGTTGCGCAGCGGGCCGACCTCCGGAGTGACCACCAGGAAGATCTCGCGCGACGCGGCCAACATGGCCATGGTACGGTCGTCGTAGCTCGGGTGGCAGTCGATGATCACCCAGGCGTGGTGCGTCCGGGCCCAGCGCACCGCGGCCACCAGCAGGTCGGTCCCGATGCGCGTCGACTCGCGGGGGTCGTTGCCCCAGTTCAGGATCCGCACGCCGCTTGCCCTGTGCGTGGTGATGGTGTGCTCGAAGGCGGCGTTGGTCCACTCCTCGGGCGGCGAGTCGGCCAGGTCGGCCAGTCCACCACGGTAGGGAGCGCTCAGCACGGCCGTCACGTTGCCCACACCCACGTCGGCGTCGAGCAGGCAAACGCTATCGGCGGTCTGCTCGCGCAGGGCGACGGCCAGGTTCACCGCGATCATCGTCTTGCCCACCCCACCCTTGGGGGCGAAGAGGCTGACCACGGTTCCCTCGCCGATGACCTCACCTTCGTCGGTTGGCGCCTGCTCACCGCCGGCGGTGCTGGGTACCCCGCGACCGGCGCGGATCATCAGCGCCTGCAGCCGATACACCAGTGCCTCCGGCGGCAATGGCTTGCGCGCGTATTCGTCGCTCGTTGCACCGACCGTCGTGTCGACCGCCCATTCGGGGATGTCGTCTGCGAAGAGGACGATGGTCGGCACTGGCCGAGCTCCGTGAAGGAAGGCGAAGAGCTCCTCGTCGCCGAGCGTTCCGCGGTCGCAGTCGAGCACCGCCAGGTCAAACGAGGCTTCGCCACTGAGCCGCGAGAATGTGTCCTCGTGGTCCACGTCGAAGACCTCGAAGCCGGCGTCGGTGAGCGCGTCCTCGTACGACATGCGCCGCCCCTGCAGGGCAAGCAGAACGCTTGGTCGATTCATGTGCAGTTCCTCGGAGTGTGGTGCGGTGACGAGTGGCACCACCATCGGGCGACCAGCCTGCCTCGACAATGGGACGACGGCACCATCGCAGGCCGCCGAAGGTACCGGGTGGATGCGACGCGTCACCCTCCAGGGGCTGTGCTAGGCGGACTCTTCGGTGCGCTCCACCGACCGCGCCTTCACACTGCGGCGCCTCGGCTCCGCGTCATCGGCGCCGGTGACCAGGATCGGCGGTTGGCCATGCTCGATCGTCTCGGCGGTGATCACCACCTTCTTGACGTCGGTGCGCTCGGGGATGTCATACATCACCTCCAGAAGCGCTTCCTCGACGATGGTGCGCAGGGCGCGTGCGCCGGTCTTGCGGTCGAGGGCTTTGCGAGCGGTGGCATCCAGCGCCTCCGGCGTGAAGACCAGTTCGACGGAGTCGAGCGACAGGAATTTGGCGAACTGTCGGGTTACCGCGTTCTTCGGCTCGGTCAGGACTCGGACCAGGTCGTCCTTCAGGAGGGCGGCCAGGCTGACCACCACCGGCAGGCGGCCGACGAACTCGGGAATCAGCCCGTACTTCAGCAGGTCCTCGGGCATCAGCTGGTCCATGAGGAGCCGTCGCTCCTCACGCGAGCGCTGCGCCTGGGACCCGAAGCCGATTCCCCGCTTGCCGACCCGCTCCTCGACGATCTTCTCGATCCCCTCGAAAGCCCCGCCACAGATGAACAGCACGTTGGTGGTGTCGATCTGGATGAAGTCCTGGTGCGGGTGCTTTCGTCCGCCCTGCGGCGGCACGTTGGCAACGGTGCCTTCGAGGATCTTCAGCAGCGCCTGCTGCACACCCTCGCCGGAAACGTCGCGGGTGATCGAGGGGTTGTCGGTCTTGCGCGCGATCTTGTCGATCTCGTCGATGTAAATGATCCCGCGCTGGGCGCGTGGCACGTCGAAATCGGCGGCCTGGATCAGCCGCAGCAGGATGTTCTCGACGTCCTCGCCCACGTAGCCGGCCTCGGTCAGGCTGGTGGCATCGGCGATGCAGAACGGGACGTCCAGGATCTTGGCCAGGGTCTGCGCCAGCAGGGTCTTGCCCGATCCGGTTGGGCCGACCAGCAGCACGTTGCTCTTGCCCAGCTCGACATCGTCGACCGCAGTCCCGGCGTTGACCCGCTTGTAGTGGTTGTAGACCGCCACCGACAGGACTTTCTTGGCTTGCTCCTGGCTGATGACGTACTGGTCGAGCTTCTCCTTGAGGCGTCGCGGCGAGGGAAGGACCGACGGGGCGGTCTTGACGCGCGGCGCCTCGAGCATCTCCTCCTCGATGATCTCCTGGCAGAGGTTGATGCACTCGTCGCAGATGTAGACGCCCTGCCCAGCGATCAGCTTGCGCACCTGCTCCTGGCTCTTGCCGCAGAAGGAGCAGC
>JAYUGK010000087.1:0-6481 GCA_043738415.1 Chloroflexota bacterium
CAGGGCCAACGCGGACAGCATCAACTGGGCAGTGAAGAGGGGAGCGCTGAGGCTCCCGCCCGCGGCCGCCAGCGCGGCGAGGGCCGTGGTCCCCGCGACCCCGGCCGCGATCGCGAGGCCGCTGCGAGGCCACTGCGCCACGGAGGCCACCAGGTAGCCGAGCGTCAATCCGCCGAACAGCCACACCAGCGAGCGGCGCATGGCGGCCGTATCGGCGAGGGTGTCCGGCGCAAGGTTCAGCTCGGACAGGAGCAGGATCGCCGCAAAGACCGCGAGCAGCGCGGCCATGAACAGCCGATAGCCTCGGGTCGTGCCACCGGCCAGCTCCGTCCCGCCGACCACCAGCAGCGAGCCCGAGGTGAGCGTCGCCCAGAAGATCCAGTTGACGAACGGCAGTGCCTCGATCGACATCGGAACCTAGCGGGCGAGGCTGCCGGTCAGGCCGATTTCGACCCAGCCGTCGCTGCTGAGCCGAACCGGAAAGGTCTCGACGGGCTCCGTGGCCGGCGGAACCACGGCCGCCCCGCTGCGCACGTCGAAACAGCCGCCGTGCCAGGCGCAGACCAGGACCCCGTCTCGTGGATCGAAGCCTGCCTCGGAGAGCGGGAAGTCCTTGTGCGAGCAGTTGTTCTGGACCGCGAAGAACTCGCCGGCGTGGCGCACCAGTACCACCGGCCGGCCGTCGATCTCGACCGGGATCAGCTCGCCGTCTCGCAGCTCATCGGCGAGCAGCACGCGTGCGTAGCGCACCACGGCCCTGGCCTGCGTCGCGAGGAGGTCGGCCACCGGCGTCCTACAGCGGCCGGGCGAAGGCGAGCAGCCGTGGCTCGGTCATGTCCTCGATCGACCAGCGCAGGCCCTCGCGCCCGATCCCGCTGTCCTTGACGCCGCCATATGGCATCGAGTCGGTGCGCCAGGTGGGGACGTCGTTGACGATCACCCCGCCCACCTCCAGCTCGTCGTGAGCGTGCAGCGTGCGCTCCAGGTCGTTGGTGAAGACGCCACATTGCAGGCCAAACTGGCTGTCGTTGAGCTCCGCCACCGCAGCCGCGAAGTCCGGCACCGCAAACAGGTTGACGACCGGCGCGAAGACCTCCTCGCCACAGACCCTCGCGTCCTTCGGGACGTCGACCAGCACCGTCGGTGGATAGAAGAGCCCGTCGGGCTGGCCGCCGGTCAGCGCGCGCGCTCCGCTCGCCAGCGCCTCGCCGACCCACTCGTGGGTTCGCGCTACGGCTTTCGCGTCGACCATCGGACCGAGATCGGTGGCCGGATCGAGTGGATTCCCCATCCGCACCTGGCGCACCTTCTCGACGAACCGCCGCTCGAATTCGGGATAGATCGATTCGACGACGTAGATGCGCTGCACGCTGATGCAGACCTGCCCTGAGTAGGCGAAGGCCCCAAAGGCGAGCCGCGCCACCGCCCAGTCGAGGTCGGCGGTCTCATCGACGATCGCCCCGGCGTTGCCGCCGAGCTCCAGCACGACCTTCTTCTTGCCGGCATCGGCCTTCATTTTCCAGCCGACCGATGGGGATCCAGTGAAGCTCAGCAGCTTGAACCGCTCGTCCGCGACCATGCAATCGCCGGTCGGGCGATCCATCGGCAGGATGCTCACGGCGCCGTTGGGGAGGCTCGTCTCGGCGAGATACTCGGCGACGCGCAGCATGACCAGCGGGTCCTTGCTGGGCGGCTTGAGCACGATGCTGCAGCCGGCGGCAACCGCAGGCGCGACCTTGTGGGCGGCCAGGTTGAGCGGGAAGTTGAACGGGCTGATGGCGGCCACCGGCCCGATCGCATAGCGACGAACGATCCCGCTGCGTCCGCGGTTGGCCGCCGTCCAATCGAGTGGCAGCCACTCTCCGTTGATGCGCAGCGCCTCCTCGGCGGCGGTCCGGAACGTGAGTGCGCCGCGGGCCACCTCGCCGCGCGAGTCGCGAATCGGCTTGCCCGATTCTCGGGAGAGCAGCTCCGCAAGGTCATCCGCCTCCTGGCTGATTCGCTCGGCGACATGGGCGAGCACATCGCGGCGCTCGTAACTGGCCATCCGGCGGGTGGTCGCGAACGCCTCCACCGCGGCCTGCGTGGCGCGCTCCAGCTCGACTGGCCCGGCCTGCCAGGTGGTGGCGACCAGCTCGCCCGTGGCGGGATCGCGCACCTCCAGGGGGGTCCCGGCGCGAACGAACTCGCCGGCGAGATAGATCGGGACCGTGTCCGAGGCAACGGTTGTCATGGCCCGCATTCTACGACCCGCGCGACGGGGAGCCTGGGATCCGGTCAGACGAAGGTTTCCGTATCATCGGCGCCATGAATCCGGTCTATCTCCTGATGGAGGTCTCCGCCTCGCTGTTCTTTGTAGGCGCTTCGCTCGCCGCGCTGCATCGCGGTCGGCTGCCGTTCCTCGAGCTGGCAAGCGCGGCCATCTTCGGGATCCTGCTCGAGGAGGGCGACCAGCTCGTCTTCGAGACCTACCACTACTCGTCTGATTGGATCCTGACCATGGATCGGGCGCCGATCGTGATCGGCCTGACCTGGGCGCTGATCATCGCCGGCGCGATGCGCCTGACCGATGCGCTGGGCGTCCGCCGTCGATACGCCCCGTTCGTGGACGCAGTGCTGGCCATCAGCCTCGACCTTGCCTTCGACGCGATCGCCATCCGGCTGGGGCTATGGACCTGGCGCGGGATCGGTCCCGACCAGGGCTGGTTCGGCGTCCCGGCGGGCAATTTCTACGCCTGGTTGTTCGTGACCCTGGCGTTCAGCCTGCTGACCCGCTGGCTGCGCGACGCGGCGGCCGGGCGACCAGCCTGGGAATGGCTGCAACTGCTCGTCCCGATCCCCGCCTGGATCCTGCTGTTGGCCGGCGTGCTGCCGTTCGCCATCCTGCGGCCGATGGTGGACCCGCACCTGGGAGGCGGCCTGTGGCTCTTCGGCGTGGCGCTGGCCGCATTTGGAGCGGTGGCGGCCTGGGGGGTCTGGGGGCCGGATCGCGGCAAGCCGAACGGCGATGGCGTTGCGATTCTGCACCTGCGACTGGCGCTCCTCACCCGCGTCGCCGTTCACGGCTTCTTCCTGGTCGGCCTGGTGGGCCTCGGCCTCGCCTTCAAGCTGCCGGTCCTGCTGGCCGTCTCGCTGCTGCTGCTCGCGGCCGAGTGGCCCCTGGGCCGATTGGTGCATGCGCGGCACGACGACCGGGGCCCGCAGACGGAGCGAGAGGCCGGTGAGCCATTCGGGTCGGCTTCGGGTGCGGGCTGGTCATGATGGCCCGCATGCCGAACAAGGTGAACTGGGACCGCGCCACCGAAGCGTGCATCGAGCACCTGCGGGCGCTGATTCGTATTCCGAGCGTCAACCCGCCCGGCACGTCGGACGGCGCGGCGGGGCGCGACTCGACCGGCGGCGAGACCGCCGCGGCGACCTACTGCGCCGAGGTGCTGTCAGCGGCCGGCATCCCTGCCGAGGTGCTCGAAATCGTGCCCGGGCGCGGCTCGTGCTTCTCCAGGCTGCCCGCGACGGTGCGTGACCCGGAGCCGCCACTGATCCTGCTGTCGCATGTCGATGTGGTGCCCGTCGACCGCGAGGCCTGGCAGCGTGACCCGTTCTCCGCTGAGCTGATCGACGGCGTGGTCTGGGGACGTGGCGCCGTGGACATGAAGAACATGGTCGCCATGGAGCTGAGCGTCATGCTGGCGCTCAAACGGGCCGGCGGTGAGCGACGCCGCGACCTCATCTTCGCGGCGCTCGCCGACGAAGAGGCAGGCGGGGCATACGGTGCGGCTCACTGGGTGGCGGAGCGCCCCGACCTCTTCCAGGCTGCAGATGGCCGGCCCGCCACGGCGGCAATCAACGAAGTCGGCGGCTACTCGATGACGATCGGCGGCCGTCGGATCTACACCATCCAGGTCGCCGAGAAGGGCATCGTGTGGACGAGAATGCACGCCACCGGGACCCCCGGCCACGGCTCGATGCCCCACCCCGACAATGCCGCCATCAAGCTGGCGGAGGCGGTCAGCCTGCTGGCCCACGCACCCCAGCCAGCCCGACTCACGCCCATCGTGAGGGACTTCTTCGCGGCACTGGGCCTGGGTCGCGTGGTCGTCTCGCTGGATGACGGAGACGAGACGGCCGCCTTTGCGGCCCTGGAGGCAGGCGTCGATGACCCCGTCGTGCGCCGCTCACTAGCCGCCATGCTGCGCGACACGGTCACCCCCACGGTGATCCACGTTGGCAAGAAGATGAACGTGATCCCCGGCAGCGGCGAGGCGGAGATCGACATTCGCACGCTGCCGGGGACCGACCAGCAGGCGTTGCTGGCGCGGCTCCAGGCGCTGGTCGGCGAACGCGCAGCCCTGGACTCGCTGATGGCCCTTCCGTCGATCACCGCGCCGGCCGACGCGGCGATCGTTCGGCTGATGAGCGATGCCCTGCTTGCGGCAGAGCCGGGCTGCGCGGTTGCACCGATGATGATCACCCCGGGGACCGACGCGAAGTCGCTCGCCACGCTGGGGATCCCCACCTACGGCTTTGCGCCGCTGCGCCTCGAGGCGGAGACGCCGTTCCTGTCCCTCTTCCACGGCCACGATGAGCGCGTCCCGGTGAGCGCCATCCGCTTTGGGCTGCCGGTGCTGCACGAGGTCGTGAGCCGGTTCACGGGGACCGATGCCGACTGAGGCGGCGGAGCGTGCTCGGCTATACTCGCGGCCAATTCATCCACACCACGACACGGATGACTGACCAGACAGACCTGACCGATTCGGCCCCCGAGCCACGCGTGCATGCCTTCGTCTTCCCCGGCCAGGGCTCCCAGTACGTCGGAATGGGGACCGCGCTCCTCGAGCGCTCTCCGGCCGCCGCGGCCGTGATGGAGCGAGCCGACGCTGCCCTCGGCTTCGGGTTGTCGCACTTGATCGCGGAGGGGCCGGCGGAGAAGCTCGATCTGACCGTGAACGCCCAACCGGCGATCTTGGCGACCAGCATCGCGTACCTCGAGGCGATGCGTTCCGAAGCCCGCGCAGCCGGCGTGCTGCTCAGCCCTCAATCGGTCGCCGGTCACTCGGCCGGACAGTACGCGGCAGCGGTGGCGGCCGACGCAATTGACTTCGAGACCGCTCTGACGTTGGTGCGCGAGCGTGGCCGCATCATGCAGGAGAAAGGCATTGATGGGGGCATGGGCGCCGTCATCGGCCTCAGCGACGAGCAGGTCCACGAGATCGTCGACCAGGCCCGTGAGCACGGCGAGATCGGCGTCGCCAACGCCAACGCGCCCGGCCAGATCGTGCTGTCGGGGGTCATCCCCGCGCTTGCCTTCGCGCTGGAGATGAGCAAGACGCTCGGCGCTCGCAAGGCAGTGCGCCTCACCGTCAGCGTCGCCAGCCACTCACCGCTCATGCGACGCGCCAAGGATGAATTCAGCCAGATCCTCGCCCGGGTGCCATTCCGCGAACCGCGGGTGCCGATGCTCAGCAATGTCCACGCCAGCATGATCCAGACCGCCGAAGGACTCCGGCGCGAACTCGCCGAGCACCTCGTGCACGGGGTGCAGTGGACCGACACCATCCGACGCATGGCGGCCAACGGCGTCACCGATTTCGTCGAGATCGGGCCGGGGCGGGTGCTGACCGGGCTGATCAAGCGGATCGTGCCCGAGGCCCACGCGGTGGCGCTCGACGCACCGGGCAACGGGGCCCTCTGGCTGCCGGGCGGCGCGGGGTCGGCGGCATGAGTTCCCGCCGCGCGGTCATCACGGGCCTTGGGGTCGTCTCTCCCGTGGGGATCGGCGCCGGCGTGGCGTGGGATGCGCTGGTCAACGGCCGATCGGGAGTCGCCGACATCACCCTCTTCGACACCGCCGATTACGAGATCCACGTTGCGGGCGAGGTGAAGGGCTTCGACGCCACCGCGTACATGGACGGCAAGGATGCTCGTCGCCACGACCGCAATACGCATTTCGCCGTGGCGGCCACGGGCGAGGCGCTGCGCCATGCCGGCCTGCTCAACGCAGACGGCACGCTCGACTCGGGCCAGGCCGATGGGGATCGCTTCGGCATGGTGGTCGGCACCGCCATCGGCGGGATCGGGATGATCTCCGATGGAATCCGGACTCTCCTCGAGCGCGGCCCGGGCCGGATCTCGCCGTTCCTGCTGCCGCACATGATCCCCGACGCGGCCTCGGGCATGGTCGCCATCCAGTACGGCCTGCGCGGCCCCAACATGGCCGTGGTGAGCGCCTGCGCGACCGGCGGCCATGCCATCGGTGAGGCGATGGAGGCGATCGTGCGCGGCCAGGCTGACCTGATGCTCGGCGCTGGTACGGAGGCGGTGATCGTGCCGCTCGCCTTTGCCGGATTTGGCCAGATGCGGGCCCTCGGCTCGCCGATCGACCCCGATACGGGCGCCTACAACCCGGAGATCGCCTCCCGCCCATTCGACGCCACCCGCAACGGATTCGTGGTATCGGAGGGCTGCGCCGTTCTCGTGCTCG
>JAYUGK010000088.1:0-6417 GCA_043738415.1 Chloroflexota bacterium
CCCGGGATTCGGCGGGACGACACCGATATTGAACTGGACCGGCTCAACGATGATGGCCGCGAACTCGCCGTCGTGCCGCTCGAGGATCTGCTCCACCATCTCCGGCTCGTTGAACGGCGCGATGACGGTCTCCGCGAGGCGGCTGCGAGGGATCCCTGCGCTGGTCGGCACACTGTTCGGTGCCGTGACCTCGCCCATGCTGCCGCGAGGCGGCTGGATCGAGACGAGCACGTCGTCGTGGTGGCCGTGATAGCCACCCTCGAATTTGAGGATCTTCTCCCGACCCGTGAACCCACGCGCGACGCGGATCGCATCCATGGTCGCTTCGGTGCCCGAGTTGCTGAAGCGAACCAGATCGGCGCGGAAGCGGCGCTTCAGCTCCTCGGCGACGAGAACCTGCTCCTCGATCGGGAAGGTGAAGGCGGTTCCGATTGCGACGCGGCGCTGGAGCGCCTCGACGAAGGCCGGATGAGAATGCCCGGCTGCCAGGACGCCGAGCGCCATATCAAAGTCCAGGTACTCGTTGCCGTCGACGTCCCACATCCGCGAGCCGCGCCCCTCCGCGATGAAGAGCGGGTACGGGTCGTAGGTCTGAAATGAGCTCGCCACACCGAGCGGCAGGGACCGGCGCGCGCGCGCGTCCAGCTCGGCACTGCGCGGGGTGCGCGCCCGGTAACCGGCCTCCTCGCGCTCGATCATCGCCTTGATCCGCTGTCGGTCGATCTCGCGTCGCATTGTCTTATCCCCCCATCGGTGGTCTGAATTGGGCTGCGTCCTGTAGATATTAGGGCCAGATCCTGCGGAAGCTGGGTGCTTGCAGCACCTCGAGGGCGCTCTCCTGGTCGGTCCATGCCCCGGTGGCATCGGCCAGCAGCTCGGCAACGTCCCGAACGGCCACGTCGGTCCGATCGAGATCGGTCACGCCGTCGCGCAGCATTACCAGGCAGAAGGGACAGGCGGTGGCGATGGCGTTCGGCGAGGTGGCCAGCGCCTGCTCGGTACGGCGATGGTTGATCCGCTGCCCCTCGCGCTCTTCCATCCACATGCGCGCGCCGCCGGCCCCGCAGCACATCCCCTTTTGGTGGTGCTGCTCCATCTCCACCACGGTCTGCCCCGGAACCGACCCGACCACCCGTCGGCCCTCGTCATAGACCTCGTTGTAGCGACCCAGGTAGCAGGCATCGTGGTACGCCACGACTGCCTCGTTGTGCTTCTCCGGGACCAGCCGCCCATCGGCCACCAGGCGGTCGAGCAGCTGGGTGTGATGGATCACCTCGACACCGGTCAGCCCGAACTGCGGGTACTCGTTGCGAATGGTGTTGAAGCAGTGCGGGCAGCTGGCCACGATCGTGCGCACGCTGTGCTCATCGTGGGCGGCCGTCAGGGTGGCCACGTTCTCCTCTGCCAACATCTGGAAGAGGTACTCGTTCCCCGCTCGCCTCGCCGGGTCGCCGGTGCACGTCTCACGCGTCCCGAGCACCGCGAACGGCACGCGGGCCTGCTTGAGGAGCGCCGCCATGGCACGCACAACCTTGCGGTTGCGGTCATCGAAGGCTCCGGCGCAGCCGACCCAGTACAGGACGCCGGGGTGCGAAACCTCGTCGCCAAGCACCGGCACGTCCATGCCCTTTGCCCAGTCGAGGCGGGCGCTGCGCGGCTGGCCCCAGGGGTTGCCCGCGGTCTCCATGTTGCGGAAGGCGACGTTGAGCTCCTTGGGGAATCGGCCGTCTTCGAGCACCAGGTTGCGACGGATCTCGACGATGGTGTCCACGTGCTCGATCAGGACCGGGCAGCCCTCCACGCACCAGCCGCAGGTGGTGCACTGCCAGACTGCCTCCTCGGGGATGGCGTTATCGACCAGCGGCAGGGAGAGCGCCTCCAGCGCCCGCTGGCGAGCCACGCTGAGCCCCACCTCGGAGGCTTCTGCCCCGCCGGCGGCGCCCCCCTTCGCGGCACGCTGGGCGCCTGCGGCCAGGGCCAGGGCTGTCTCCGACGCCATGATCTGGTCCCGCAAGCCTTCCATGAAATGCTTGGGGGAGAGCGTCTTGCCGGTCATGCTTGCGGGGCAGAACTCCATGCAGCGTCCGCACTCGGTGCACGACAGGCCGTCGAGCAGGTGGCGCCAGGTCAGGTCCTTCAGGCTCCTGGCCCCGAAGACCAGCTCCTCCCCGGGGGGTGGCTCGGCCTCCAGGTCCATCTTGCGCAGGGCGCCCCGCGGTTCGAGGTTGCGAAAGTAGACGTTCGGCTCGCTGGTCAGGATGTGCAGGTGTTTGCTGTACGGCAGGTAGGTGCCGAAGGCCATCACAAAGCCAAGGTGCAGCCAGGCGAAGATTCCAAAGCCGGTGGCCGCGGCCGAGGCGCCGATCGGCTCTGCGAGCAGGGAGAGCGGTCCTGCCAGCAGCGCCACCCGTCGTGCCGGCTCATCCGGCAATGCCACGAAGCGCAGCGTGTCGCCCGCGATCTCGGTCAGCACCACGCCGAGAATCATGGCCAGGATCACGAAGGCGTCGCGGCTGAGCCCCAGTCGAGCGGGACGGCGCACGACCCGGCGCCAGGTTGCGTACCCAAGGGCCACCAGGATCAGGCCGATCAACAGGTTGGCCACCGCCACCACCGCCAGCCAGGCGATCCCGCCCAGCGGCCAACCCAGGACAGTTTCGACCAGTCCATTCGTCAGGTAATTGCCGGTGGTCACGAGCAGGATCAGGAAACCCCAGAAGATGGCCGCGTGCATCAAGCCCGGGCCAAGGTCATTGAGCAGGCGGCGCTGGAAGATGACGTACACCACCACGCCCCAGATGCGTTTCAGGGGCTGGTCGAGGCGGCCGATCGGGCGACCGGCGCGCAGCACTGCCAGGTGCCGGCGGGCGCGCAGCCAGAAGAGCCCCGACGCGGCCGCGACAGGCAGAACGATCAGCGGGTAATACGGGATGTCAACCTGCATGCCGGCCCATCCTACCCGGCCATCATCGGCCGACGAGAGGCGAATTCAGCGCTGGTGGTCGCCACCGGCGAGCTGGTCAAGGGCGTGGCGCAGGACCGGCAGCAGCGCCGCAAGCGATTCCTCGGCGCCTCGCGGAGAGCCGGGCAGGTTCACCACCAGGGTGCTGCCGCGGGCGCCGACGACGCCGCGGGAGAGGGCGGCCATCGGCGTCGAGGCAAGCCCAGCGGCCCTCATCAGCTCAGCGAGGCCAGGGACGTCTCGATCTATCACCCGACTAGTGGCCGTGGGGGTCAGATCGGCCGGGGTCAGCCCGGTTCCTCCGGTGGTCACCACCAGCCTGCAGCCCGCGTCGGACAGGCGAGTGATCGCCTCGGCAATGCGGCCCTCGTCATCGGGTAGCACGAGCGCCTGGTCCGCCACCTCGTAGCCGGCAAGGCGTAACGCAGCCACGACGCGCGGCCCTGACTCGTCCTCTCGCTCCCCCGCCGCAGACCGCGTCGAGCACGTGATCACGACCGCCTCGTGCACGTCGAGCGTGGCGACGGTCGCCTGGTCACGGGACCATGTTCCGCTGCGACCGCCGGCCTTCTCGAGCAACTCGACGCGCTCGACCACGATGTCGCGCTGGAGCGCCTTCGCCATGTCATACAGGGTCAGCGCCGCCACGCTGGCGGCCGTCAGCGCCTCCATCTCGACACCGGTGCGAGCGGTGGCGCGCGCCTCGGCACGAATGGTGACCGTGCCCGCAGCAGCGTCCGGGTGCAGCGTCACATCGACCACGTCGAGCGCGATCGGGTGGCAGAGCGGGATCAGCTCGGCGGTGCGCTTCGCCGCCGCCATGCCGGCCAGGCGAGCCACTACCAGCGCGTCTCCCTTCGAACCACCCGCCTCGAGCAGGGTGGCCAGCACGTCAGGCCGCATGCGGACCGTGGCCGCCGCGACCGCCCGCCGCGCCGTGACCGGCTTGGCCCCGACGTCAACCATCCGCGGTTCGCCGTCCGGCCCGAGGTGCGACGGTTTCAAGCGACCTCTCCGAGCATGATGGCATCGTACGTGGCTCCGGCCGCTCCCGTCGGCTCTCCCTCGGGAATCACCAGCAGCGCGTTCGCGTTGCCCAGGCCCCGGAGCTGGGCTGACCCCTGGCCGCCGGCGGAGCGGGCGTCGAAGCCCGCGGCGCTGCGATGCACGACGACGCGGACATAGGCTCGGCGCTTGGCATCCTTGGCGATCGGTTCATCGAGGCGCACCGCAAGGTGCAGGCGGCCATCACCGGGCAGGCCGAGCATGGCGCGGATCAGCGGCCGCACGAACACCTCGAAGGTGACGAGGGCGCTCACCGGATTGCCGGGCAGCCCCACCGCCGGACGATCGCCGATGGCGCCGAAGGCCAGCGGCTTGCCGGGTTGGACCCGAATCCGCCAGAAGTCGAGCGCGCCCAGGCGCTCGATCGCGGCCCGAACATGATCGGTCCGCCCCATGCTGACCCCACCGCTGGTGACGAGCAGATCGGCGTCCGCCGCCGCCCGCGACAACAGCGCATCGATAACGGTCGGATCGTCCGGGGCCCGCGGCAGCACGAGCGGCTCGCCTCCCGCCTCGCTGACGGCGGCCGCAAGGGCCGTCGAGTTGGTGTCGTGGATCTGGCCGGCCCCCAATCGCGCGCCCGGGGCAGCAAGCTCATCGCCGGTTGACAGGATCGCCACCCTGGGGCGATGTCGTACCTCCAGCTCGCCGAGTCCCAGCGAGGTCAGAAATGCGAGGCCGCCGGACGTGAGCGGCGCAGCAGGCATCAAGAAGCTGTCACCGCGGCGGGTGTCGCTACCCGCATCGCGAATATGCCGCCCGATCGGCACCGCAGGCAGCCTCACGGTGCCGCCAGGAAGCTCCGTCGCCAGCTCGATCTCCACCACGGCATCAGCACCGGGCGGAACAGGAGCGCCGGTCATGATCCGCATCGCCTGGCCCGGTTCGATCGTCGGCAGGGAGCGCGCGCCGGCCACCGCCTCACCGACCACCCGCAGCTCAGCGGGCGTGTCGCCGGCTCGCACGGCATAGCCATCCATCGCGGAGTTGGCGAACGGCGGCACGTCGAGATCTGCCGTGATGCCGTGCTCAACGAGCACCCTGCCGGCGCACTCCGCCATCGGGACCATCTGTGCATCGGTCAGCCGCGCACCGCCCACGATTCGCTCGAGCGCCTCCTCGACCGAGAGCATCGAGCTAGGCGCCCAGCCGCATGCGGGCATCGATGAGGCGCAGGATCCCTGCCCGGCTGAGCAGGCCGAGGACCGTGCGGTGGTCATCGGCGACCACCGGCAGCTGGTTCACCTCGCGTTCCTGCAGAAGCTTCAGCGCGGTCTCGACCTCGTCATCGGGCCCAATGGTGGCCAGGTCGGCGTGCCGGGTCATGATGTCGGTCACTCGGGCCGGCCCCCAATCTTCCCGCGGAACCTTCCGAACGTCCGAGAGCGTCACGATGCCGGCCAGGCCGCCGTCGTCGTGGCGCACCAGGAAGGAGCGCGCGCCGCTGCGCAGCAATCGCTCGTTGACAAGGTCGGCGACGCTCTCGTTGGGGGTCACCGAGGCGGGATCGGCCTCCATCACGTCGCGCACCTTCACACCCCGCAGGGAGCGTTCGACGCTCATCTGGGCAACCGTCGATTCCGCTGCGCTGGAGAGAAACCAGCCGATCAGGGCAAGCCAGACGCCGCTGAACAGGTCGACGCCCTGGAAGATCTGGTAGACGCCCCCCGCGATGAGCAGGTATCCGAAGAGTCGCCCGATTGCCGCGGCGTTGCGGGTGGCAGCGTTGCGGTCGCCGCGGACCTGCCACAGCACGGCCCGCAGGATGCGACCGCCGTCCATCGGGAAGCCGGGGATCAGGTTAAAGATGCCCAGGACCAGGTTGATGAAGCCAAGCCAACCGACCGTGGCCGACAGGATCGGCTCCGCGAGCGCGCCGCTCAGGCTCACCAGCACCGCCCCAATTGCCAGGCTGGTCAGCGGGCCGGCGGCCGCCATCAACGCCTCCTGGCGCGGGCTCCTGGCCTCGTCCACAAGGCTCGCCGCGCCACCGAAGATGAACAGGGTGATGTCGCGGACGCGGAGGCCGAAGCGCCGCGCGACAAGTGCGTGCGACAGCTCATGAGCGAGGACCGAGCCGAAGAAGAGGAGCGAGATGGTCGCTCCGGCCGCCCAGTAGAGCGCCGGCTGCCAGTCCGGGTAGTTGGCCGGCAGCTCTCCGGCCGCGAACGAATAGGTCACCAGCAGCGCGATGACAAACCATGACGGGTGCAGGTTGATCTGGATCCCGGCAATCCGCCCGATCCGAATCGACCCGCCCATGCTCCGAGTGTAACCGGGCCTCAGGTGCTGACCGCTGCCCGGCGCCGATCGCGTCGCGCAACGAGTGCAGCAAGAAGCGCGGCGCCGACAATCGTGCCGCCGGACAAGAGCGAGGCCTCGAAGAAGAA
>JAYUGK010000089.1:0-6401 GCA_043738415.1 Chloroflexota bacterium
CCACGACGACCTTTCTGGCCTTCAACAACCCGGGCACCGGGATCAGCGAAGAGGGCGCGGCGTCACTGATGGCCGGCATGCGGGAGTTCCGATCTCGGACCGAAGGCGAATCGGCCGTCGATTTTGGCCTCTCTGCGGTGATCAGCGGGCAGCAGGCGGACCCGGTGTCGGAGCTGCCGAAGCTGATCGCATCCGGCGTGCCGACCGCCAAGGCATTCATGGTCTACGACTTTCGACTGCCCGATGAGCGCCTCTTCGCGGCCCTCCGCACGATGGGCCGCCACGGGGGGATGCTGCAGGTCCACTGTGAGAACGCCACCGTCATTGACGCCCTGGTGGCCGAGGCGCTGGCCCACGACAACACTTCCTGCCGACACCATGCGCTGACTCGCCCCGCCTACGCCGAGGCGGAGGCGACTCATCGGGCCATCGCATTGGCAAGAGCCGCAGAGGCATCGGTCTATATCGTTCACCTCTCATGCGCCGATGCGCTGGCCGAGGTTGCCGCCGCCAAGGCTCGGGGCTGGCCGGTTTACGCCGAGACCTGCCCGCACTACCTGGCCCTGACTGACCTCCGATACGAGGCGCCCGACGAGGCCGAGGTGATCCGCAGCGTTATCTCGCCGCCACTTCGTTCCGAGGCCGACCGCCAGGCGCTGTGGCTCGGGCTGCGCGCCGCCGGCCTCGATCTGGTGGCCACCGACCACGTCCCGGACCGGCTATCCGTCGAGAAACGCGTCCCGGCGCCGCCCTTCTCGCAGATCAGCAATGGGGCGCCGGGGATCGAAACGCTGCTGTCGGTCGTGTACGACGAGGGGGTCGCGAGGGGCCGTATCAGCGTCGAGAGGATGGTCGATTTGCTATCCACCACGCCGGCGCGCCTCTTTGGACTGGCATCGAAGGGCGCGGTAGAGGTCGGACGCGACGCGGACCTGGTCCTGTTTGACCCAGCCGCACAGAGAGTCATGCAACAGGCTGATCTGCACCACGCCAGCGACTTCACTCCGTACGAGGGTCGGAACGTGCGCGGCGCAGTGCGCACCGTGCTGCTCCGTGGAGAGACCGTCGTCCTCGACCAAACCTTCGTCGGCCGGCGCGGTCACGGCAAATTCCAGGAGCGAACCTTGTCGGGTGCGGGGCCGTCGAGCTAGTCGCCTCGATTCGGGGGGCGAGTCCTTACCCGGAACCTGTCGGGCGTCTTCCCTTCGAGCCGGGAGGGGACGCGCGGCTACACTACGCGGAAGCGATACACGACACGTAGTGAGGGCGCAATGCCGGTCACCGGAAACACGCAGTGAAACCACTCTCGTCAAGGGGTTACCGGGCTGCCGCCTGCCTCAGCATCACGATCATCCTGGGTGCCTGCAGTTCGCCGACGGCCACCGACCGCTTGGCCTCACCGCTTGCCCAACCATCGTGGCCGGCGCCCGCCGACCCGATGGCCCAGGCCGTTGAAGCTGGCCTCGTCCCCGAACCGCTCGAGTATCTTGAGACGCACACCCACGCCCACCTCGATCTTTTCGTCGATGGCCAGACGGTCCCCGTGCCAGGGGGGATCGGAATCGACATTGGAGCGGCCGGGGTCACGGATGCTCCAACCCCCGATGGCACCGCGCATTTCTACTCCGTCAAGACCTGCCCTGCGGTCTGCCTGTCGCCGCTGCACACCCACGAACCCTCCGGCCTGATTCATACCGAATCCAAGGTCAAGAACCATCCCCCGGATCTGTTGGGGCAGTTCTTCACCGAGTGGGGAGTTCGCCTGGACGCATCATGCGTTGGCGATTACTGCGAACCCGGCGATCAGATCCGCGTCTACCTCGACGGCAAGCTCTACAGCGGTAAGCCCCAGGAGATCGCCCTCACCAGCCACCTGGAGATCGCCATCGTCATCGGTCGTGCACCGGCGCTCATCCCAGCGACCTGGCCGTTTGATTCGCCCGCCTAGGAACGCGGCAACCGGCATCGCTACAGCATCCTTTAGGCGTGGATGGTCAGGAACTCCGCGACACGATCCTTCTGCCCGGACGATTCTGACGGCCCCAGATTGCGCGTGACGAACCCCCTAGCGCGGCCCGCGGTGGCTCGGTTACGCTTCGTCGTCGAGCCGCCCACCGCCGCCTGAACCGGAGGAGTCCATGGTCTGTGCCAACTGCGGAGCAGAGAACGAGGCGGCTCGCAAGTTCTGCGGCGGCTGCGGAGTGGCCATGGCCGTGACCTGCCCTGCATGCTCGAGCGCCAACGCCCCCGGCATGCGGTTCTGCGGAGAATGCGGAACGCCGCTTGTGGCTGCAGGTCCGCCCTCCCCCGCGCAGGCCGTTGATCGCCCCGAACCGGTGGCCGAGCGGCGCCTCGTCTCGGTCCTTTTCGTGGACCTGGTCGGCTTCACGACCCTTTCGGAATCACGTGATGCCGAGGAGGTGCGAGAACTCCTGACACGATATTTCGACATCTGTCGCTCCCTGGTTGGGCGCTACGGCGGTGTAGTCGAGAAGTTCATCGGTGATGCCGTCATGGCAGTCTGGGGCACGCCCACGACCAACGAGGACGACGCCGAGCGAGCGGTGCGCGCTGCCCTCGATATGACGGCCGCCATCGTCGCGCTGGGCGAGGAGATCGGCATTCCGACGCTGCGGGCCCGGGCCGGCGTCATCTCCGGCGAGGCGGCCGTGACCCTGCGAGCGGTTGGACAGGGAATGGTGGCGGGTGACATCGTCAACACGGCGTCCCGCATCCAGTCGGTGGCACAGCCGGGCCAGGCGCTGGTCGGTGCCGAGACGAAGCTGGCCACCGACCAGGCAATCGAATACGAGGACGCCGGGACGCACGAGCTCAAGGGCAAGGCGGAGCCGATCCAGCTCTGGCGTGCGGTACGGGTGGTGGCTCTCACCGGCGGCTCGGGGCGCAGCGGCGAGATCGAGCCGCCGTTCACGGGTCGCGAGTCCGAGCTCCGCTTGATCAAGGAGCTCTATCACTCCAGCGCCGACGAAAAGCGCGCTCACCTTCTCTCGGTGATCGGCATCGGGGGTATCGGAAAGTCGCGGCTGGCCTGGGAATTTGAGAAGTACGTCGACGGGCTCGCCACCGAGGTGTGGTGGCAGCGCGGCCGCTGCCTCCCCTACGGTGACGGTGTCGCCTTCTGGGCGCTGGGTGAGATGGTTCGCACCCGGGCTGGGATCATCGAGAACGAAGAGAGCGAGAGCGCACTGGCGAAGCTGCAGGCCGCGCTCGAGCGCTTCATCCCGGATGAGGATGAGCGCAGATTCGTCGAGCCACGGCTCGCGCAGCTCCTCGGCCTGGCGACGCGTATCTCCGGCGATCAGGAAAACCTGTTCAGCTCGTGGCGCATCTTCTTCGAGCGCCTGTCCGACATCAGTCCCACGATCATGATCTTCGAAGATCTCCACTGGGCCGATGCGTCCTTGCTCGACTTCATCGAGTACCTCCTCGACTGGGGACGCGACCATCGCATCCTCATCGTGACGCTGGCCCGACCGGAGCTCATCGAACGCCGCCCCACGTGGGGTGCCGCGATGCGGGGATTTACCTCGCGGTTCCTCGAGCCTCTGAGCAGCGCCAGCATCGAACAGCTGCTGGAAGGAGCGGTCGAGGGCCTGTCGCCTGACCTGCGCAACCAGATCCTGGAACGCTCCGAGGGGATCCCGTTTTACGCCGTGGAGACCCTGCGCATGCTCATCGACCGCGGAATGCTGGTGCGCGAGGACGGCGGGTTCCGCTCCACCGGTCCACTCGAGACCCTGGAGGTTCCCACCACGCTGCATGCGCTGATCGCGGCGCGGCTCGACGGCCTGGCGACCGATGAGCGCAGGGTTCTCCAGGACGCGTCCGTCCTGGGGCGGACCTTCACGATCCCGGGCCTGACCGCCGTCTCGGGGATGAGTGCGGAAGAGCTCCAGCCGCTGCTGGCCGCGCTGGTCCGCAAGGAGGTCGTGTCGCTGGCGACCGACCCAACCTCCCCGGAGCGGGGTCAGTACGGGTTCCTCCAGGACCTCGTCAGGCGAGTCGCCTATGACACCATGTCGAAGCGCGACCGCGGGCTTCGCCACGTCGCCGCCGCCGAATACGTGAGCGCAGTTGCCGGATCCGAAGACGACGACTTGATCGAGGTGATCGCCGCGCACCTGCTGGACGCCTACCAGGCTGGTCCTGATGCGGCCAACGCCGACCAGTTGCGCGTGCGCACCCGGGACGCCCAGGTGCGCGCGGGGGAACGTGTCGCGTCGCTCGGCGCCAACCTGGCGGCACAGCGCTACTTCGAGCGCGCGGCGACCCTGACGGACGACCCTGTCCCGCAGGCCGAGCTGCTGGAGCACGCAGGAGTGATGGCGCTCGCCAGTGCCAGGCCGCACGATGCGTCGGACCTCTGGGCTAGGGCAAAGGTGTTGCTCGAGGCAGCCGGCCTGGCGCGTGCCGCCGCGCGCGTGTCAGCGCGACAGGCGGAGGTGATGTGGGGCCAGGGACGGTTGAAGGACGGCCTGGACACCATGGACCAGGCCTTCCAGCTCCTGAGCGCGGATGAGCCCGATGCGGACCTGGCAGCACTCGCAGCCCAAATTGGACGGTTCGCCTTCTTCGCCGGAGACCTGGACCTCGGCGCGGAACGGATCGAGACCGCGCTCGACATCGCGGAGCGGCTAGACCTGCCCGAGATCTTCTCAATGGCGTTGAACACCAAGGCGCTGATCATCAACGGCCGTGGCCGCGTGGGGGAGAGTCGTGCCCTGATGCGATATGCGCTCGGCGTCGCCCTCGAGCACGACAAGCCTTCGGCGGCGCTGCGCGCATACAACAACCTTGCGGAATACGACATGCATGACGACCGCTTCGCCAACGCGCAGCAAGTGATTGACGAGGGCCTCCTCCTCGCCCGCCGCGTGGGCAGCCGTTTCTGGGAGCGGATCTTCCTTGGCGTCATGTATCCACGGTACGCGCTGGGTGAGTGGTCGGCGGCGCTGCGCGCAATGGAGGAGTTGGGCGGTTGGGACGAGGACTCCCGCGTTGCATTCAGCCAGGGGTACGTTGCTTTCGGGGTTGCGATCCACGTACACCGTGGCGACCTTGCGGCTGCGGAGGCAATGCTCGCGGCGTTTCACGAATTCGCCGAGTCGGCGGACGTGCAGGAGCGCGTGGAGTACGCAGCGGCCCAGGCATTCTTCTTCCTCGCGAGCGGCGATGCCAGCGCTGCCGCAGGGGCTGCCCGCCGGGTCCGCTCACTCCGCCTCAAACTTGGCCCGGTGGACTATCGGGTCAAAGAGGCGTTTGCCATCGCGGTTGAGGCGGCGCTCTCCCTCGGCGATCAGGTCGGCGCTGCCGAGTTGCTGGAGGATGTCACCGCCAATGGGCCGACGCAGCGTCGGCACTTCTTCCTGGCCCACGCCATGCGGCTTCGAGCCGTGACAGCGATGACAAATGAAGACGGCGCAGGCGTAGAGGACGGTCTCAAGGGCGCCATCGGGCTGTTCCGCGAGATGGCGTATCCCTTCTGGACCGCACGAACGCTCCTCGAGTATGGGCACTGGTTGACCGACCAGGACCGGGCTGACGAGGCGCATGCTGCCTTGCAAGAGAGCCGGACGATCTTCGAATTCCTCGGCGCGGTCCCATGGGTCAGGCGCATGGAAGGGCTCGCGGCTGGCCCGCCGCTCGCGCCCGTCCGCGGGAGTATGACCTCCGATCAGCCAAGTACGGCATAGGCGTCGATGGTCAGGAACTCCGTGAAGCGGTCTCTGAGCACCAGATGGTCGAGCAGGCGGGCTGCATCGGTCCATCGATGAGACGGGGCTGAGGCGCGAAGGGCGCTGAGCTCCTGGTCACGAATGCGCGAATAGATCTCGGCTGACATCGATCGGCCGTTATCCAGGACCGAGCTGTGGGCGCGCCACTGCCAGAGCTGGCTGCGGCTGATCTCGGCGGTCGCCGCGTCCTCCATCAGATTGTTGATCGCGGCCGCGCCGTTGCCCGCCAACCAACTGGCGAGGTACTGGAGCGCCACGCTGATGTTGGTTCGGACGCCGCGTTCCGTGATCCTTCCATCGGGGACGGTCACGTTCAGCAGGTCCCCGGCAGTGACCGCGACATCCCGCTGGAGGGTTTCCTTCTGATTCGGCCGATCGCCAAGGGCGGCGTCGAAGACGGCGCGGGCCACCGGCACGAGGTCGGGGTGGGCGACCCAGGTCCCATCGGAACCGTCGCCAGCCTCCCGCTGTTTGTCCTCCCGCACGGCGGCCAGCGCGCGCTCCGTGACATCGGGCTCGCGACGGTTCGGGATGAAGGCGCTCATGCCGCCGATGGCGTGCGCCCCGCGCGCATGACAGGTCCGCACCAGGAGTTGCTGGTACGCCCGCATGAAGGGCACGGCCATGGTCACCTGCGCGCGGTCA
>JAYUGK010000090.1:0-2140 GCA_043738415.1 Chloroflexota bacterium
GAAAGCCCGACCGCCAGCGCGTTGGCCCGCAGTACGAGCATGGCCCGCACCACGTCGTCGGGGAGCGGATCGCCGACCCCCGCGGTGTGCGATCGAACCAGGTTGCGCTGCAGTTCGGCCACCTGGTGCGGCTCGATCCGGACATCGGCCAGGTCGCCGAAGCCGGTGGTCACCCCGTAGATCGTCTCTCCCTGCGCGACAAGCCGCTCGATCACCGCGCGGGATGCCCGCATCCGCTCGGCGGCTTCGGGGGCCAGCGCCACCCGGCGCCCGTCGCGGGCGACCGACGCCACGTCGGCCACCGTCAGGTCGCTGCCGGTCAGGATCAAGGCGCCGGTGGGCTGCGCTTGCGTTGCGGGCTCCTTCCGCGAAAGGGACGCTGGGACCGGCTCGACCGTCGGTCAGTCGGGGAGGCGCTCCTATACTACGCAGCGTGCGACGACTCCCGGACCCCTCGATCTCCCCAGGCGCGGGTCCGGAATCGCGGAAGCGCCCCGGTAGCGCCATCCCCAGCCCGGCGTTCGCCTTCCTGCTGACCCTGATTGCGCTGCCGAGCCTCTTCTGGCTCGTCACGCTGAAACGCACCACCGGTCACACCGTCCCCGAGGAATGGGTGATGGGCCAGATCGTGGCGCCCCTCCATGCCTGGATCGCCAGCGTCGTCCCGCCCATCGACTCGATCCTGATCGGCATCAGCGGGCTAGGCTCTGGCTGGTTCGTGGCGCTCGCGTTCGCCGCCAGCGGGTTGTTTGCCGTGGCCCGCGGCCGCACCGATCTTGCCCTGCTGCTGGCGGCCGGCACGCTCGCCTTCCCCGTCGAGTGGGGACTGAAGTACTTCACCGCCATCCCGGAGATCAGCCTGGGACAGCTCGGCAATGCCCTCTTCAACCGGAACGCGATCGGACTCGACGACATCGCCGACTTTCCGGCCGGGCACGCATTGCGTGCCACGGTCTTCTATGGGCTTGCCGCCTTCTGCGTGGCTCGACTCACCGTCAGCCGTCGTCGAGGAATGCTTGCCTACGGGGTGGCGGTCGGCCTCATCGGCGCCATCAGCCTCATCCGGATCTATCTTGGCGCCCACTATCCGATGGACGTGCTGGGCGGCTGGATGGCCGGCGGCGCCCTGGTGGCGATCATCGTGGCGGTCCACATCCTGGCGATCGACGAGCGGATTCGCGCCTAGCCGATGTTCGAGCTGATCGACCGCACCGTCATCCCGTTCATCCTCTCCCTGTACGACGCAGTCGGCTACGCGGGGGTCGCCCTTGCGGTGGCGCTCGAGACCTTCGTGCCGATCGTGCCGTCGGAGGTGATCGTGCCGATGGCGGGCTGGAAACTGAGCCAATCTGCCGCCGACCCCACGGTCCTGGAGCCGCTCAGCGGCCTCCCCTGGAACTGGCTGCTGGCGTTGCTGATCGCCACCCTGGGTGCCCTCGCCGGGTCGCTGGCGGGCTATCTGATTGGCGCCTGGGGAGGGCGCCCCTTGCTCGATCGGTACGGACGGTATGTGCACATCAGGCCGGACGACCTCGACCGCGCCGATGCCTGGTTTGCCCGCTACGGGGACCGTGCCGTCTTCTTCGCCCGGTTGGTCCCGTTGCTGCGCGCCCTGATCAACTATCCAGCCGGGGTGGCTCGCATGCCGGTCGGTCGCTTCCTGCTCTTTTCCGCGCTCGGCTCGCTTCCCTGGAACGCCGGGCTGCTGTATGGCGGCTTCCTGCTCGGCGAGAATTACCGCGGCCTGTACGACGCGGTTCGACCGTTCGAGCTGCCGATCTACGCGGCGGTGCTGCTCGCCGGAGGCTGGCTCATCTTTCGGTGGCTGCGCGGCCGCGGTTGACCGTTCCTCGCGGTAGTGGCAGGCTAGCGGGCAACTGAACGAATTCATCGCCTTCGGGGCGGGGTGAAACTCCCCACCGGCGGTCGGTCCCACTCGTGGGACCAGCCCGCGAACCCCGTCGAGCTCGGGCGCCTGGGAGAGGCGACCGGGACGATCTCGGCGGGGCCGACCTGACCCGACACGCGCGAGGCGTGCCGGCAGACAGGGCCGACGGTCACAGTCCGGATGGGAGAAGGCGACCGCGAGCGTTCTTCCGACGCAGCGATTGGCTGGTGGCGCCTGCCCGGTGCAGGCCCC
>JAYUGK010000091.1:0-2131 GCA_043738415.1 Chloroflexota bacterium
GTCTTCGAGCGGCTCCATGCGTCGCTGAGCGGCACCCTCGCCGCTACCACGCTGGCGCACGTCGCAGCGGCCGCCGGCGGCCCTCCCTATTCCCGCTCGGTGCGTCGGCGTCGTGCCGCCGCCGCAGCCGCCCAATGACAAGGAGCCGTCGGACACGCACATGACAGATCAGCTGGAGATCCGCGACCTCGAGGTCAGCATCGGGCAGAAGCAGATCCTCAAGGGCCTGTCGCTGACCGTTGGGGTCGGCGAGGTGCACGCCCTGATGGGCCCGAACGGTTCGGGCAAGACCAGCCTGGCTTATACCCTGATGGGCCACCCCGACTACCGCGTCACGGCGGGCAGCGTCACCTGGCGTGGCGAGAACCTGCTGAAGATGCTGGTCGACAAGCGCGCCCAGGCGGGTCTCTTCCTGGCCTTCCAGTACCCCAGCGCCATTCCAGGCGTGACGGTCGCCAGCTTCCTGCGCAACATCTACAACGCGGTGCACCATCCCAAGGCGCCGGCCGCGGAGTCCGACGGAGCCATGCCAAAGTACACCGGCATCCCGCTGGCCAGGTTCCGCAAGCTGATGGAGGAGAAGATGGCGCTCCTCCACATGGACCCGGGGTTCGCCACGCGGTACGTGAACGACGGCTTCTCCGGCGGGGAGAAGAAGCGCCTCGAGATGCTCCAGATGGCGATCGTCAGCCCCACCATGGCGATCCTCGACGAGACCGATTCGGGCCTGGACATCGACGCGCTGCGCAACGTGGCGGAGGGGATCAACGCCACCCTCTCTCCCCAGATGGGGGTGCTGATGATCACCCACTACCAGCGCATGCTGAACTACGTCGCACCCGGGTTCGTGCACGTCCTGCTCGACGGGCGGGTGGTTATGTCCGGAGGCCAAGAGCTCTCCCACCAGCTCGAAGCGAATGGCTACGACTGGGTCCGCGAGCAGGTCGGCCTGCCGGCCGGTGTCGGCGACGAAGTCGCCGAGCCGGTAGCGGAGCACGTCTAAACTAGGCACATGGCGATCAAGTCGGCCGCATCCGCCGTGGTCCCCGGAGCCTTCTCCGGCGCAGCGCTGCGAGGCGACTTCGCCGTCTTCGACGCCCCGACCCGCAGCGGCAAGCGGCTGGTCTACCTCGACGCGGCCGCCAGCTCGCCGAAGCCACGCTCAGTGGTTGACACCATCTCGGATGCCTACTCGCACCATTACGCCAACGTCCATCGCGGCATCTACGAGCTGTCCGAGGACGCGACGGCTCGCTTCGAGGGCGCGCGTCGCAAGGTCGCGCGTTTCATCGGCGCAGGCTCGGAGCGGGAGATCGTCTTCGTCCGCAACGCCACCGAGGCGATCAACCTGGTCGCCTACAGCTGGGGTCGCAGCAATGTGCACGTGGGCGATCGAGTGGTGACCACGCAGCTGGAGCACCACGCCAACATCGTTCCGTGGCAGCAGCTGACCCGCGAGGTCGGAGCCACCCTCGACTACGTGGCCATCACCGACGATGGGCGGCTCGAGCTCGATGATCTGCGGGCCAAGCTGGCGCAGGGTCCAAAGCTGCTGGCCGTGGCGGGGGTGAGCAATGCGCTCGGGACTATCAACCCGCTCGCCGAGATCGTGGAGATGGCGCACGCGGCCGGCGCGCTGGTGCTGGTGGACGCCGCGCAGTCAGCTCCCCACATGCCGATCGACGTCGCGGCCCTGGGCTGCGACTTCCTGGCCCTCTCCGGCCACAAGATGCTCGGCCCGTCGGGGATCGGGGCGCTCTGGGGACGTCGCGAGCTGCTGGATGCCATGCCACCCTTCATGACCGGCGGCAGCATGATCATCCGCGTCACGATGGACGGCGCCGAGTGGAACGAGGTGCCCTACAAGTTCGAGGCCGGGACGCCGGCAATCGTCGAGGCGATCGGCCTGGGGGCGGCGATCGACTACCTGACCTCTCTGGGTATGGACGCGGTGCGGGCCCACGAGCGCTACCTGTTCGAACACGCCTGGTCGGCGCTCGGCGAGATCCCCGGCGTGCGCCGGCTGGGTCCCGATGATGCCGACACCCATGCCGGGGTGATCAGTTTCGTGCTCGATGGGATTCACCCCCACGACGTGGCCACCGTCTTCGACAGCGAAGGGGTTGCCGTC
>JAYUGK010000092.1:0-2125 GCA_043738415.1 Chloroflexota bacterium
TGACGCTGACCCAACCGGCTCATGGGACGGGGATGATCGCTGGTGAACGCTTCCAAGGGGTCCGGGGCGTCACTCGGCACCAGTCGCTCGATCATTGGACCGGACAGCCGCCGGTATGCCTTCGCCGATCACCATTGCTTCGCCTGCGGCGGCACGAACCCGATCGGCATGCACCTGGCGATCGAGTTGTCGGAAGGAGCGGCCAGTACCACTTGGACCGCCGGGCGTGATTTCGTCGGGTGGGAGGAAAAGGTGCACGGCGGGATCCTGGCCACGCTCCTGGACGAGGTGATGGCCTGGTCGCCGTCCAGCCACGACTCGTGGGCGGTGACCGCGGAGATGCGTATCCGATACCGGTCGCCGGCCAACCCGGGAGAGACGCTGCATGCTCGCGGCTGGGTCACCTCGCGGCGACGCCGCATCTACGAGGTGAGCGGCGAAGTCAGAGGCGAGGACGGCCGCCTGGTCGCCGAGGCCGAGGGTCGCTTTCTGGGTGCGAGCCCGACAGAAAAGGCGGAGCTCAAGGCGCGCTACGGCATCCCTGTTGCCGTGGCGTCCGTCGGGGCGCGGGTCGAGAGATGAACACGACAAGCACGACAGCGGCACGGTAGGCGCGAAGACCGATGGAGATCGAACGACGGGGGGCCGTCCGGCGGGTGCCGATCGAAGACGAGATGCGTTCGGCTTACATCGACTACGCCATGAGCGTCATCGTCGCTCGCGCGCTTCCCGATGTGCGTGACGGCCTCAAGCCTGTCCATCGACGGATCCTCTACACGATGCACGAGATGGGCCTGCGCTCCACCTCGGCCTACCGCAAGAGCGCCGGCGTGGTCGGCGACGCGCTCGCCAAGTACCACCCTCACGGCGATGTGGCGCTGTACGACGCCCTGGTGCGACTCGCGCAGAACTTCAGCCTGCGCTACCCCCTGGTCGACGGCCAGGGCAACTTCGGGTCGATCGACGGCGACCCGGCTGCTGCATACCGCTATACCGAGGCACGGCTCGCGGCCATCAGCGACGAGATGCTGGTCGAGATCGAAAAGGAGACCGTTGACTTCGTCGAAAACTTCGACGGGCGTCTGCGCGAGCCCACCGTCCTGCCGGCGCGACTGCCGAACCTGCTGATCAACGGAAGCTCCGGGATCGCGGTGGGGATGGCGACCAATATCCCGCCCCACAACCTTTCGGAGATCTGCGATGCGGCGATCGCGCTCATCGAGGACCCGCAGCTGACGGTGGATGCGCTGTGCGAGATCGTGCACGGGCCCGACTTCCCGACCGGCGGCACCATCTTCCGCTTCGAAGATCAGCGCAACTCGATCACCGGCGAGAAGGAGCGGATCGACGTCATTCGCCACATGTACGCCACCGGGCGTGGGCGGGTCGTGATCCGCGGGCAGGTCTCCTTCGAGGAGAACGACCGCGGGCGCATCTCCGTGGTCATCACCGAGCTGCCCTACCAGGTCAACAAGACGACCCTGATCGAGAAGATGGCGGAGCTTGTGGGGTCAAAGAAGATCACCGCCGTTAGCGACATTCGCGACGAAAGCGACCGGACAGGGATGCGGATCGTGGTGGAGATCAAGCGCGACGGGTCGCCGCATACGGTGGTCCAGCAGCTCTTCAAGCACACCGCGCTCCAGACAACCTTCAGCGCCAACATGCTTGCCCTGGTCGACCAGCAGCCCCAGACCCTTGGCCTCAAGCGAATGCTGGAGCACTACATCACCTATCGGCGTGAAGTGATCCGACGGCGAACCGAGTTCGACCTCGCGCGGGCGCAGGAGCGCGCCCACATCCTCGAAGGGCTCAAGGTCGCCCTGGACAACCTGGATGAAGTGATCGCCACCATCCGGGCTTCGGCCGACGCCGATGCCGCGCGCGGCGCACTCGTGGCGCGCTTCGGTCTCACCGACGTGCAGGCCAACGCCATCCTGGAGATGCAGCTGCGACGCCTCGCCGCTCTCGAGCGCAAGAAGATCGAGGACGAGTACGAGCAGGTGATCCGGGTCATCGCGGAGCTGGAGGACCTGCTGGCCAACCCCCGCAAGATCCTGCAGGCGATCACCGATGAACTGACGGAGTTGAAGCGCAAGTACGGGGATGAGCGCAAGACCCGAAT
>JAYUGK010000093.1:0-2123 GCA_043738415.1 Chloroflexota bacterium
AGTAGAGCTGGCGGAACCGGTCGAGCGTGGCGGTCGTCAGCAGGTGGACGATGCCGGCGTCGAAGAACGTGCCGGGCGGCATCGCCTCCTCGGTCAGCGCGTCCCGGTGATCGAGGCCTTCCATGTCGGGCCAGTACTCCTCGAGGCTCGGCGCCTCTGGGGCGGAGCGCTCGAGGGCGACGTCTCGGCCAAGTTCGGTCGAGAGGACCCGGTCAACATCGGGGTCGTCGCTGCGGATGATCCGACCGTCCGGCAGCGTGATCCGCACAGCCGGCAGGCCATCGGCGCCGACCGGCGGCTCGACGTACGTCGCTCGATGAGCGAGCAGCGTCGGCCACTTGCGCGGGAACTTCGCGCTCGCGACCTTGCCGGTCTCGCGATCGACGAGGGCGTACCCCCGGTCGCCCAGCAGGCCACGGTCGGTCACCTCGCCCGCGTTGAGCTGCTCCCCCATCATCGATTTCACGGGATAGCGCCACAGCGCCACCACGGTCGCGATCACGTCAGCAGGCGTATCCATCCCTCCGGGTCTCGACCTTGTCTCCGCTGAGAGCCTCGACGGTCGAGTCGGCCGCGCGCGAGCGGATCGAGATGTCCGACGGCCACTATACCGATTGGGCCTGGCTGCCGTTCTCCGAGGAGAGCTCTATCACGAAGACAGCGATCGCCACCAGGATGCTGACGCCCATGATCGGTGTGAAAATCTCCTTGAGCAGGGCGGTCTCGGTGATGAGGCCCACCAAGAAGCCAACCAGCCCGATGTTGACGCCCCAGAAGGTGAACTGCGCCACCATGCGTCCGCGCGAGGACTCCGTCCCGACGGCGATCAGCAGCAGCCCGAAGATCGCGTTCGCCATGACGCCGATGAACGTGGTGTGATCCGACGCGATCAGCAGACCCACCGGGAAGCGGTTGATATCGCCTTGCACCGAGATGAAGATGGCAATGACCACCACGATCAGCGCGATGTCGACCACGATGAAGAGCGCGCTCAACCCAAGCTGACGCTCCGCCGAGGCGACGCCCCACGGGACGCTTGCGATCGGCCGGCCAAGGCGCACCACAAAAGTCACGACCGCGGCGATCTCCAGGACGATTGAGAGAGGCAGCAGCGGCTGGACATTGAACAGCAACGCGGCCACGGAGACGACACCGGCAAGGAGCAGGAACGAGATCTGGGCGATCCCGCCGCGCGGCAGGTGGCCGGGCGTGGAGCCGACAAGCCGCCACTCCGCGACGACCATGCCGAACAGGACCAGGTAACTGAACACCATCGCCACCGCGTGACCGCCGACCACGTCGCCGCCTGACGGGAAGATCTGTGTCCCGGTCGCGAGCTGGATCTGGAGCAGCGTGCCGATCGTGCCGCCCAGCAGCAGCATGGCGACCGAGCAGACGATGCCGACGCGCGCAAGGCTGCGGGGACCGGCGCTCAGGGCCTGCCAGATCCACCACAGGAACCAGATGATGGTCGCGAGCACCGGCAGCGCCAGGATGGCGCGTGCGGGCAGGTTCCCGCTGTAGAACGCGACGACGTACCCCATCACCGACGCCACCGCCAGGCAGGAGAGGGTCCGCGTGGAGCGCGGCGAAACGGGTGCCCGCCCGTCGTCCGAGAAGACCCAGAACGTGGTGGCGATGACCGACAGGGTCAGGAATCCCAGGGTGCCGGCGTGGACGTGAGTCAGGATCACGTCGCGGCTGAAGTCGACCAGGTCAGTCCCGTTGAGGATGCCGATCACGACCGTGACCACGAAGATCAGGAGTGCGGCCCGATAAACAGTGCGGATGGAAGAGGCGTACGGCGAGCTGCGCATCGGTCCCTTTCTCGTTCCCTCCTCGGAATGGCCCCCGTGCCCCCACGGCAGGCTGACGGGTGTTGATCATAGATGCTTGACGTACCCGAGAAGAATCGAACGCGGGAGCGCCACAGGCTATCGGGTCCGGATCGTGGGACGAGCGGAGGAGCTGGCAGCAGTGCGTCGCGCCTCTTCTCCTCTACGATATAGTTGCATCAGCAAATAAAGCGGGCCTAGAGCATGGAAATCGACGCTGGCATCGCCGCCCTCCGCATCACGATCGGTTTGATCTTTGCCGCGCACGGCGCGCAGAAGGCGTTTGGC
>JAYUGK010000094.1:0-6341 GCA_043738415.1 Chloroflexota bacterium
AGCAGCTGCGTCTCTACGACACGGTTGCGCAATCGGTTTCGACGGTGCTCGCGGCGCGCGACGCCGGAACGCTGACCGCTGATGCAGTGCCGATCCGCCTGCGCACCGTGGCGCCTGGCTTCAGCGAGGCGCAGATCTCGCTGGTCGGCGCCATGGTGGTGGCTCGCTGGGAGCAGGTCGTCGGCGCGGGACGCACCGTACTGGACGCCACCATGGCGGCCGAGGTGCGCGACGATCAGCTGGCCACCACGCGGCAGCAGGTGCGCACCAACATCACCAACGACCTGAACCAGGCCGAGCGCGAGCTGGCCGGCGACCTGGCCGCAGCGCAGGTGGCGCCGAACACCGAGTTCGCGTCGGCCAAGACCGAGGCGGCGCGTGAGCGCGCTCGCCAGGCGGTGCAGCCGGTGGTGGTCGACGTGGGGCAGGCCGAGGTGATCGTGCGGGACGGCGCTAAGATCACGGTGCTCGACCTGGAGAAGCTCGACCGGCTGGACCTGACCCAGCCGCGCATCGAGGCCACCACCATCGCGGGGCAGGCCATGGCCGCCATCCTCCTGACTGCCCTGCTGATCGCTTTCCTGTGGCGCTTCGAGCCGAAGATCTGGTTCCGCAACCGCTCGGTGCTGCTCTTCCTGCTCGCGCTGGTGGGGACCGCGGTGGCGGTGCGGATCACCTCTGACCGCACGCTATGGGCCTACGTGGTGCCGACGGCGGCGACCGTCATGCTCACCGCCATCCTGCTCGACGGGGCGGCCGGGGTGGCGATGGCCGTGGCGCTGGCCATGCTCGCCGGGGTGATGAACCGCGACGCCTTCGAACCGGCGGTCTATACCCTGGCCGGCGGCTTCGCGGCGTTGGTGACCGTGGTTCGCGCCGAGCGCCTGAATGTCTTCGTGCGTGCCGGGCTGGCGCTGGCGGTCACCAACATCGGCGTCCTGACGACCTTCAACCTGCTCGAGCAGCGCGACCTAGCCGCGGTCCTGCAGGGCATGGGCGCCGGGGCGGTCAATGCCGGCCTGGCGGTGGTGCTGGCGGTCGGCTCGTTCGCGGTGCTGGGAAACCTGTTCGGGATCATGACCGTGTTCCAGCTTCTGGAGCTGGCCAACCCCTCGTCACGCCTGCTGCGCCGCCTGCTGCTGGAGACGCCGGGGACCTATCACCACAGCGTGATGGTGGGCAACCTGGCGGAGCGCGCGGCGGAAACGATCGGCGCCGATCCGCTGCTCGCCCGGGTGGGGGCCTACTACCACGACATCGGCAAGATGAAGAACCCGCTGGCCTTCATCGAGAACCAGGCAGGGGCCCGCAACATCCATGACGAGCTGAACCCCGAGACAAGTGCGCGGATCATTGCCAGCCATGTCCGCGACGGGATCGACCTGGGCTACGAGTACCGGCTGCCGATCCAGGTGATCGGCTTCATCCCGCAGCACCATGGCACCAGCGTGATGAGCTTCTTCTACGGCAAAGCACAGCGCGAGCAGGGCGCCAGCGGTGACGAGGCGGAGGCAGGTCTGTACCGCTACCCCGGTCCTAAGCCGCAGAGTCGCGAGGCGGCGATCCTGATGCTGGCCGACGGCGTCGAAGCATCGGTTCGTTCGCTCGACGAAAAGGACGAGGCCTCGATCCGCGGCATGGTGAGCCGGATCGTGGATGCGCGCGTCGATGACGGCCAGCTCGACGAGGCGGAGCTCACCCTGCGCGATATCGCGCAGATCAAGGAGGCCTTTGTCGGGCAGCTGCTCGGGATGTATCACACCCGCATTGCGTATCCCGACAACGTCGTGCCGCTGGACCAACCGAAACGCGAGCAGGCCTGAAAACCGGCGCGCTTGAGCGGATTCGTTGCCGCGCCTAGGATGATCGCGACATGGGTTGCGCCATCACCTTCCACGATCGGGTCGGGCCGGAGCGACTGGCCGAAGCGGTCTCCCCGCAGGCCGTGGAAGAGCTGCACGCGCTGCTGACCTCGGCTCTCAGTGAGACGACTCGTGCCGCGATCGGACCGCGGCCGGTCGAGGTCGAGCTGACCATCTGTGCTGACGCGGAGATGACCCACCTCAACTTCGACCACATGGGCGAGCGCGGCCCAACCGACGTCCTCGCCTTCCCTCTCCACGAGTGGTCGATCGACATGGGCCATTCCCACCTGGCCGATGACGACGGCGCTTCACCGCCCGGCACGCTGCTGCTCGGCGACGTGATCGTCGACATCGACCAGGCGCTGCGCCAGGCGGCCGATGGTGGCTGGGGAGTGACCGAGGAGATCCTGCTGCTCGCCATTCACGGCACCCTGCATCTCCTGGGCCACGACCATACTGAGGGCGACGACGAGGCCGCCATGCGGGCGATCGAGCACAGCGTATTGAATGCCCTGCACCGCAAGCACCGCGGCGTTCGCTGGCAACCGGGCTCCCTCTTCGACCGCTCCGGCCACGCGGTGACCACCGGCAGCTAGCGGGGCGACTACCATCGGCCGCGCATGAAGGTGATCTGCGGCCTGGGCAACCCGGGCGAGCGCTACCTGGCTACTCGCCACAATATCGGCTTCCGGGTGGTCGATCTGCTGGCCGATCGGTGGGGGCTGACCGGCGCCGGTCGCGTTCGCGACGGCGCTGCCCGCCTGGAGCTGGAGCTGCCTCCGCCCATCGGGCGCGTGCAGCTCGTGAAGCCGATGCGCTTCATGAACCTCTCCGGGGCCCCGGTGAAGGCTGCGCTGCGGCAGACCCAGGCGGACCCGACCACTGACCTGCTGGTGATCACCGATGACGTTGACCTGCCGCTCGGCCGGTTGCGGCTGCGGCGCTCCGGCTCGGCGGGAGGCCACAATGGGCTGCGCGACATCATCGCCACGCTCGGCAGCGACGAGTTCAACCGGCTGCGGGTCGGCATCGGGCGCGCTGGGGAGACGGTTGACCACGTTCTGGCCACCTTCAAGCCGGGGGAGAGGACGCTGGCCAATGAAGCGGTGGCAGTGGCCGCCGATGCCGCCGAGCGCTGGCTCCGGGATGGCATCGAGGCGGCCATGAGCGAGTTCAACGGGCTGGACCTGGTCGAGGATCCTGGGTGAGTTGCCGGCGAGCGCGTGTCGTCCGGGGAGGACCCAACAGCCAGTCAAAGGCCGCTGTGTCGCCCGTGCGCGTCACCGCGGCGCGTGAGCCGGTTGGGCGGCCTCTCCGGGAAGACTTTCGGCGATTGAATGGCTGATGCGCATCCTAACGGCGACACGCGGCAGGACATCGTGACGGCATCAAGCCGGCGACCGACCTCCACCCACGGCGGCATCGATCGGCGTGTCGCCGCGCTCACCGGCGAGCTCTCTGTGCACCTTGCACCGGCCGACGCCGCGGTGCTGCGCGTCCCAGCGGCGGCGCGTGCCGCCCACCTGGCCGCCCGACGCGCCGAGCTGCGCGACACCGCGCCGCTGGTGGTGGTGGTGCGCACCGACGAGGAGGCCCATCGGCTGGCCGATGACCTGGCTGCCTGGCTGCAGCATGGGCAGGTCCGCGTGCTGTCGGAGCGTGCGGCGCTGCCACTCGAGCGCGCGTTGCCAGAGCACGACGAGTCGGCCGAGCGGCTGGAGCTGCTCGACCTGCTTGCCGGCAGCCACGCCAACCTCGTGGTCGTCGCGCCGCTGCTGGCGCTCGTCCAGCGCACCATCTCGCCGAACCAGCTGCGATCCGGGCGCCGCACCGCCAGTGTCGGCGAGCGGCTCGAGCCACGGGCCCTTCTGACCGCGCTGGTCGGCGGCGGGTATGAGGCCGCGGTCGAGGTGAGCGGCGTTGGCGAATTCGCCAACCGGGGCGGAATCCTGGACGTCTGGCCCCCCGGAGCCGCCGAGCCGCTGCGGATCGAGCTGGTCGACGAGCAGGTCGAGTCGATCCGTGCCTTCGACCCGATGACCCAGGGGAGCCGCCGCAGGCTTGAGCAGGTGAACCTGCTTCCCGCCAGCGAGTTCCTGCCGGCCGGTGGCTGGACGAGCCTCGCCGCCGGCGCACCGCGTGAGCTGTCCCAGGCACTCCAGGCCGACCTGGTTCGCCTCGAGCTCGGCGACCTGGGCGAGGCTGCCGAGACGTGGGCCACGTTCCTGACCGCAGGCGCAACCGCGGCGCACCTCCCGAAGAACGCCCACCTCGTGCTCACCGACCCGACTGAGCTGCGGGCGATCGCCGGCGAGCTGGATCTGCAGGCCACCGAACGTCGGGCAGGCCTCGTCACGTCCGGCGAGCTGCCCGCGGACTGGCCGCTCCCCTACGAGGCGGTGGCCACGCTGCAAGCGCTCGAGGAGCGGGCCGCCGAGGCACTCGACGAAGGGTCGGAACGAGATGCCGGCTATGCCACTGCGCCTGCCCTTCCCGGACGCAGCGATCGGTTGGGTCCGTGGCTGGCCGAACTGGCCGCGGCGGGCCGCCGGCTGGTGGTCACCACCGACCAGGCCAGTCGCCTCGGCGAGCTGCTCGAGGAAGTCGGCCTGGCCGTCTCGGCCGTCGCGGAGCTGCGGGAGGCGCCGCCGGCGGGCGCCATCGGCCTGGTGCACGGGAGCCTCTCCGCGGGCTTCGTCCACCTGCCTTCGAAGGTCGTGGTGCTGACCGATCGGGAGCTGTTCGGCGCGACCCGGATCCGGCGACTGACCCCGTCGAAGCGGGTGGTGACGCGGGACCTGATCGGGAAGCTGAGCATCGGCGACGCGGTGGTGCACATCGACCACGGCATCGCGCGCTACGCGGGGATGACGCAGCGCGAGTACGGCGGCGCGACCAAGGAGTACCTGCAGCTCGACTTCGCCGGCGACGACAAGATCTTCCTGCCGGCCGACCAGATCGGTCGCATCACGCGCTATGCCGGGGGCCCGACCCCGACTCTCTCACGTCTGGGCGGCACCGATTGGGAGCGGGCCAAGCAGCGGGTACGACGGGCGGTGGCCGACCTGGCGGACGACCTGCTCGAGCTCTACGCCGTTCGAGAGACGGCCACCGGCTTCAGCTTCTCGCCCGATACCACCTGGCAGCGCGAGCTGGAGGAGGCCTTCCCGTACACCGAGACCCCCGACCAGGCACGCACCATCGAGGAGGTCAAGGCCGACATGCTCCGTCGGAGGCCGATGGACCGGCTGGTCTGCGGAGACGTCGGCTACGGAAAGACCGAGGTTGCCCTGCGGGCGGCCTTCAAGGCGGTCCAGGACGGCAAGCAGGTGGCGGTGCTGGTGCCGACCACCGTGCTGGCACAGCAGCACCTGGGAACCTTCCGGCGCCGCCTGGCGCCATTCCCGGTGCGGGTCGAGATGCTGAGTCGCTTCGTCGGCAAGGCGGAGCAGGAGCGGGTCGTGCAGGCCACAGCCGATGGGCAGGTGGACGTGCTGATCGGGACGCATCGGATCCTCAGCAAGGACATCGCCTTCGCCGACCTGGGCCTGCTGGTGGTCGACGAGGAGCAGCGCTTCGGGGTCGGTCACAAGGAGCGGATCAAGGCCATGCGTCGCGAGGTCGACGTGCTGACCCTCTCCGCCACGCCGATCCCGCGCACGCTGCACCTTTCCCTGGTGGGAATCCGCGACCTGAGCGTGATCGAGACCCCGCCCGAGGCACGCCTGCCGATCCTGACCCGGATCGCCGAGGACGACGACGGCCTGGTCCGCGACGCCATCAATCGCGAGCTGGACCGCGGCGGGCAGGTCTTCTACGTCCACAACCGGGTGGAGACGATCGAAATAGCCGCCGAGCGGGTGCGACGCCTGGTGCCGCGCGCCAAGGTGGCGATCGGCCATGGGCAGATGGCCGAGGGGATGCTCGAACGGGTCATGCTTGACTACGACGCTGGCCGTTTCGACGTCCTTGTCTGCACCACCATCATCGAGTCGGGGCTCGACATTCCGAACGCCAACACCATCGCCATCGCGCGGGCCGATACGCTCGGGCTGGCGCAGCTCTACCAGCTCCGTGGCAGGGTGGGGCGGTCGGATCGGCGGGCGTATGCCTACCTCCTGCACCGCCGTGGGACGCCGCTCTCGGCGGTGGCGCGCAAGCGGCTGCACGCCATCTTTTCCGCGTCCGATCTCGGGGCCGGCTATCAGATCGCCCTCTCTGACCTGGAGATCCGCGGGGCCGGCAACATCCTGGGCGCCGAGCAGCACGGCTTCATGGCGGCCGTTGGCTTCGAGCTGTACACCCGCATGCTGGCCGAGGCGGTCGAGGTGCGGCGCGGTCGAGTGGTCACTCCCGAGGCCGCCGCGGTGCGCCTGGACCTTCCCGGATCGGCCTACCTGCCCGATGCCTACGTTGCCGATGCCGGAGCCAAGCTGGAGGCCTACCGCCGCTTCGCGTCGGTCCGCTCGGAGGCCG
>JAYUGK010000095.1:0-2097 GCA_043738415.1 Chloroflexota bacterium
CCACGACCGGGGTGGTGGCGCTGGTGGTGCACGCCATGGTGCCGGCGATCGGCTGGCCGGCGGCGTTCGCACTCGGGGCCATCGTCTCCCCGCCCGATGCGGTGGCTGCCACCGCCATTGCCCAGCGCCTGGGACTGCCGCGGCGGTTGGTGATCATCCTGGAGGGCGAGAGCCTGGTGAACGACGCCACCGCCCTGGTCGCCTACCGGCTGGCGATCGCTGCGGCACTGACCGGCAGCTTCTCGTTGATCACGGCGGCGGGCAGCTTCTTGTTCGTCAGCTTGGGCGGCGTGGCCATTGGACTGATCGTGGGCTGGCTGATCGTCCAGGTCCTCCAACGCCTCGAAGATCCACCGGTCGAGGTGCTCATCTCACTGCTGGGACCATTCGCTGCCTGGCTGCCGGCCGAAGCCGTTGGCGTGTCGGGGGTGCTGTCCGTGGTGACCGCTGGGATCGTGCTCGGTCGGGCGGCGCCGCGAGTCCTGGGCTCCGATGCTCGCGTGCTCGGCTCGGGCGTCTGGCAGATGCTCGTGTTCACCCTCAACGGGCTGGTCTTCATCCTGATCGGCCTCCAGCTGCCGACCATCCTCGACCATCTTTCGCTGGGCCAGTCGGCGGGCGAACTGGCCCTGCTGGCGGTCGTCGTCAGCGCGACCGTGATCGGCCTTCGGCTGGCCTGGGTCTTCCCCGCCGCCTATCTGCCGCAGATCCTGCCTGGGCGTTTGCGAGCCCGCGACAGCGCGCCGTCCCCCCGATCGGTCCTGGTGCTCGGTTGGGCGGGAATGCGCGGCGTGGTCTCGCTGGCGGCCGCGCTGGCGTTGCCGCTGACCCTCTCCGACGGCTCACCGTTCGCCGGCCGTGAGCTGGTGCTGTTCCTGACCTTTGCCGTCATCCTGGCCACCCTTGTCGGCCAGGGCTTGAGCCTGCCTTGGCTGATCAGGCGGCTGGGGATCGGCGACGACGGGTCGGCGGCGCACGAGGAGCTGCATGCCCGTGAGGCCGCCATCACCGCCGCCCTGCTGCGCCTCGATGAACTGGCCACGGAGTGGCCCGACCACCTCGAGATCATCGATCAACTCCGCGATCGGCATGCGCACGCCACCGCCCACCTGGAGCACGATCACGAGGCCGGCGAGGCTCCGCTAGACCAGGAGGCGCTCGAGCACGGGGCCATCCAGCGCGCGGTGATCGAGGCGCAGCGGCTTGCGGTGATCGACCTGCGTGACCGCGGCGTCATCGGCGACGAGGCGCTGCGCCGCGTTGAGCGGAGTCTCGACCTGGAGGAGTTGCGCCGCGAGGGCTAGAACGTGGAGCCAGCGCCGCCGGCGCCGGTCCTGACGGCAGGTGCGGATGAGGCCCGGCCGCTGTCAAGGTGGTTTGTGCTGCACAGCTGCACAATCACCTCTGACGCTGACCTAGTGCTCGTCGGTGGTCGTCGCCCGATGGCGGGTCCCAGTCCAGCTCGCCGGCTTCGATGCGCAGCGCCAAGCGGTTCTGCTTCGGCGGCAACGGACAGGTGGCGAACGTCGAGAAGGTGCACGGCGGGTCATAGGCGAGGTTGAAGTCGACCACCACGCTGCCGTCGGCCGCCGGCGGCCCGGTGTACAGGAATCGGCCGCCGCCGTAGGTCTGGCGACCGTTGGTAGCGTCGCCGAAGATCAGCCATAGCTCTCCTTTGTCGCCGCCGTCGAGCGCGTCGATCCGCCAGGTGGCTCCCTCCCGCTCGAAGACGACGCTGCCCGGGGTCGGATCGTCCGATTGAGCTCCGGTGACGTCCATGATGGCCAACGTACTTCCCGGCGGCGCAGGCTCGAAGCGCGCCACGATCCGGAAACTGGGATCCAGCGGGAAGTGCTGCGTGCCGGTGAAGGCGCGCAGGGCGGGCGCCTCGTGATCGCGCACCCGCAGGCCGATCCGTTCGCCGCGGCGAATCAGGTGCAGCCGCAGCGTGCCCAGCTCCAGGATGGTCGGGGCGTCGTTGAGGTCGTCGGCCAGCTCCATCTCGACCGCCGGCGCCCCGTTGACGCGCAGCGGGGCGTCCGCGTGCGGCAGCAGACGGACTGCTCCCTTGCGCAGCAGGAGCGACCCGGCTCGCGG
>JAYUGK010000096.1:0-16429 GCA_043738415.1 Chloroflexota bacterium
CACCCGCCAGCAGGCGGCCACGACCAGGGGTCGGCCCGTCATCAGTGAGAGGGCAGCCGGTCCGGCGGGCACGGTCGCTGCCTCGCCGAAGAATTTGACAGCTTGTCCATCTCCGCCCAGGTCGCGGTCGGCTGCCATCCCGACGAGACCGCCGCGCCGCAGCGCTTCGACCATCGGACGACGGGCCTTTGAAAGCGGAACCAGCTCAACGCCGCGGCCGGTGCCACGCCTCGAGACCATGAATTCGTGCAGGGCCGCAGGCCGAAGCTCCTCGATCGGGACCAACGCCACGAGGTCATTCTGCGCCAGGAACGCGCCATACGGCTCGAAATTGCCCAGGTGCAGGGTGGCCACCACTGCCCCCGAGCGAAGGACAGGCTCCCAGGTCTCCCATTCGTCGACGCTCACCATCCGGCCGATGCGCTCGATCGGCTGGTGGGGGAGGCGGAACACCTCCAGGTAGTAGCGCGCGTGGTCTTCAAAGGCTCGCCGCACCAGGCGCTGAAACGATCCGCCGCGCGTCGGGCGCCCGGCTGCAGCGCAGACCCGGGCCAGGTTGGCCGAGACGAGCGCTCGACGCTTGGGTGCCAGTCGGTGCCAGGCTCGCCCGATCAGGTCGGCCAGTCCATAGGCCATGGCCAGAGGCAGGCTGCGGGCCACCAGGTCGGCGACCCGCAGGCCGAAGCGCAGCAGCCATCCGCCGATCACCTGGGTCGCGCGCCCCAGTCCTCGCCGCGGCGTGCTGCCTCGAGCGCGTTCCGCGCACGGGCGCGATCCGCATCGGTCTGCGGCCAGACCGGCCGGAACATGTACCACTGGCCCGGGTCCGCGGCAATCACCCCACCGAGCGCGTCCGCCAGCGCCTGCGTGGCTCGGTACAGCTCGGCTGGTTCGTCGCTGGCGGCGCGGATCAGTGGCAGTCCCCGCGTCTGGAGGCGCTCATCGGCGAGCCGGCTGCAGGCGACCGGCAGGATGGGGGCCCCGGATCGCGCGGAGAGGGCGGCAGGCCCCGCCGGGAAGGTGGTGGCCTCACCCAGAAACTCGACCGGGACGTCGCCGTCGCGGTACCCGCCGTCGCAAAACAGCACGAGGTTCTCCCCGTTCTTGAGGGCGCGGAAGAGTCCACGCAGGCTGCGCCAGCCGATCAGGGTGAGGCCATGCCGCGCACGAATGCCGCGCAGATGCTCAAAAAGGCGTCCATAAGTCGTGTCATCGGCGACCACGTGCATGCGCTGGCCCTGCTGGTGCAGCGCGGGGGCGATCAGGTCCATGCCGCCAACGTGCACCGTGCACAGCAGGACGCCGCGGTTCTCGGCCCGCGCCTGGCTCAGCACCTCGAAGTTATCGATGGTGACCAGGCCGTCGATCTCCTCGTCGCGCAGGCCGGAGAGGCGCATGACATCGACCAGGTATTTGGCGTAGTTGCGGAACGCCTGTCGTGCCGCTCGGCGCACCCGCCGGTGGGTGGCGGGCAGACCGAGCGGGTGGGCCAGGTTTTCGCGGACCAGGCGCCGTTTCTCCCCGGCCAGGTCATGGGCGGCGTTGCCGGCCATCTCCGCCAGGGGCAGCACCACGCGGCGCGGCAGCGCGTTGATCAGACGCTCAGCGAGTCGGTACGCCCAGTAGATGACCAGTTCCCGACGGCGCTCTGTCCCCGACGAGGCCAGCATCGCTCCTGCCACCGAACTGCCCGAAGCCGCGTTGTGCGCCATCTCGGGTGCGGGCCGGGCCAACGGCCTACTTGGCGCTCGCTGCGGCCCTGGGTCTGCTGGCCGCCAGCTTGCGTTGGACGGTCTTCTGCGGGGCCTCCGTGCCCACCAGCGTCTCGTTGTCGTCGCCGCGGATGAAGGCCGCGACCCGCTCGTGCGCGACGTCGTCGTGGATCTGGTGCGGCGGGCTCTTCATGAAGTAGGCGGACGGGGCCACGAGGGTCCCCTTCAAGCCCCGATCGAGGCCGAGCTTCAGGCAGCGGATGGCATCGGTGATCACGCCGGCGCTGTTCGGGGAGTCCCACACTTCGAGCTTGAGCTCCAGGTTGAGCGGCACGTCGCCGTAGGTGGTGCCTTCCATGCGGATATGGCACCACTTGCGGTCCTTGAGCCACGGAACGTAGTCGGATGGGCCGACGTGAATGTTGTCCTCATCGATCTCGTAGTCGAGCATCGAGGTCACCGCGTTCGTCTTGCTGATCTTCTTGCTCTCGAGACGCTCGCGCTCGAGCATGTTCAGGAAGTCGGTGTTGCCCCCGAAATTGAGCTGGTAGGTGCGATCGATGCGCACGCCACGGTCCATGAACAGGCGGGTCAGCACGCGGTGGGTGATGGTCGCCCCGACCTGGCTCTTGATGTCGTCGCCGATGACCGGCAGGCCACGCTCGGCGAACCGACGCTGCCAGTACGGCTCCCGGCCGATGAAGACCGGGATGGCGTTGATGAAGCCGACGCCGGCCTGCAGCGCCTGCTCGACATACCACTTGGTCGCCTCTTCGCTGCCGACCGGCAGGTAGGAGACGACCATGTCGACGCCACGCTCCCTGAGAATGCCGACGACATCGGCGGTCGGGCCGGGCGCCTTCTCGATCACCGCGGAGAGGTATTTGCCCAGCCCGTCATGGGTCATGCCTCGATCGACCGTCACGCCGGTGTGCGGCACATCGGCGAACTTGAAGGTGTTGTTCTGTCCGGCGAAGACCGCCTCGGAAAGGTCCTTGCCGACCTTGGTCTTGTCGATGTCGAAGGCGGCCACGAATTCGATGTCGCGGATCCGATAGCCACCCAGGTTGACGTGCATCAGGCCGGGCACGACGTCCCCGTCCTTGGCATTCTCGTAGTAGTAGCGCCCCTGGACCAGGCTGGAGGCGCAGTTGCCGACCCCCACGATTGCCACGCGAATCTTGCCATCCGCGGAGCGGTGGCCGTTGGTCGAGATCTTGTCGGTCTTGGTAGCCACGCTCAGTTCTCCCTTGAGCTCTCAGCGCCGATCGTCGCGCGCCCCTGCGCCTCGACCAGTCGGCGTACATGCCAGATCCGTTGCAGGGTGGTCGCCACCGCCAGCAGGGCAATGATCGCGATCGCCCATACCAGGCCGATGTCGAAGCCGATGCCGGCCAGCGCAATGCCGGCCACGATGAGCGCCAGGCGCTCGGGGCGAGGGGCGAGCCCAACCGAGGCGTTCAGCCCGATCCCCTCAGCCTTGGCCCGGGTGTAGCTGACCATGAACGACCCCGCCAGGGCGGCCAGCGCGAGCAGGACCGGGCCGATCGGGTCCGTCGAGACCCGCAGGTAGTGGGCCACGATGCCGCCATACACGATCGCCTCGGCGGCGCGGTCGAGGGTCGAGTCGAGGAAGCTGCCAAAGGCGCTGGTGCCCCCGGTCGCCCGCGCCAGCGCGCCGTCGACCGCGTCCATCAGCGACCCGGTGAGCAGCAGCGCAGCGCCGGCCAGCAGTTGGCCGACCGCCACCAGCGCAGCCGCCGCCAGCACGATGACGAACCCACCGACCGTCACTTCATTCGGTGTCAGCCGCAGCCACATCGCCAGGCGGACCACCGGAGCCAGCACGGCCCGGCCGGCCGCCTTGACGCGATCCGACAGGATCGAGCTTCCGCTGCGCATGTCGTGGGCGTGTGGTCGGCTAGCCGACATCGGCCACCTCGGAGGGGGCGCTCGCGCGGGCCGTACCGATCCCCGACGTCCCGCCCACCAGGCGCTCCTCCGTCTCATGCAGCTCTTCGAAGGCGGCGGTCCGCAGCCGGCAGATCGTTTCGCGACCATGGCGCTGGGTGTCGAGCAGGCCGGCCAGGCGCAGGATGCGCAGGTGCCAGCTGATCAGCGGCTGGGAGAGGGCGACCCGGGCCGACAACTCGTTGACCGGCATCGGTCCGTGCTCGGCCAGCAGGCTGATGACCCGGAGCCTCGTCTCGTCGCCCAATGCGCGGTACAGGGTGCGCAATCGGCGCAGGTCGCGTTCGCCGCTGGTCTCCGGGGCGAGGGTCATTCCGTCTCGATGTGCGGGGGTTGAAGCGCCCCGGCAGAGGCCGCGACGCGGAACATATAAGCGAGAGTTGATGATATGGCACCGTGCCCGACCGGTCAAGAGCCGACCGCTGAGCGGCTCAGGGGCGGTGCTAGACTGGCCGCCCGACAGGCGCCTGAGACGACCGAGGAGGTGCGATCTGACCAGCTCCACCCCCGACGCTCTGTGGGCATCGGGCTCGGTCAGGCTGCTCCAGCCCGCGGCGGTGGTGTGTGATGGCCTGACGCGCTCGGTGCGCGGCGTCCGGCTGCTCGACCAGCTTGACCTCTCGATTCGGGTGGGCGCGCGCGTGGCAATCGTTTCCGAGCCGCCCGAATCGGCGTCGCTGCTGCTGCGCATCCTGGCGGGCCTGGCCCGCGCCGGGTCGGGCACGATCCGGATCGCCGGCGTCTCCCGAGGTGACGATTCACTATCGGGCTGGGCGCGGCGCATCGGCTACGTCGGTCCCGAGGCAGGGATCTACCCATGGATGTCGCCCGGCGAGGTGCTCGACCTGGCTGGCACGCTGGCGGGGTATGAGCCGCAGGAGCGTCAACGCCGCATGGAGGCGGTGGCGGATCGCTATCGGCTCGGCGTGTGGCTCGATCAGCCCGTTCGGCGTGGCGATGCCGCGCTCATGCAGCGCACCGCACTCGCCTCTGCAATGCTCACCGACCCGGAGGTCGTGCTGCTCGACGAGCCGCTGCGCGGTGCCGAACCAGCGGAACGCCGACGGCTCCTCAACCTCCCGGGCCGGCGTCGCACAGTCCTGCTGGCGAGTCGCTTTCCCGCCAGTGAGGCCGGCATCGTTCACGAGGTGCTGCTGCTTCGCGAAGGCAGAATCGCGCTGCGGGCATCCACGCGCGACTTCGAGGAGCATGGGCTGGAGTTTTCGCTGCGCGGGATCGAGGTGCTCGCCGAATCCTGGGCCGCTGATCGATCGCCAGCAGGGGCTGCGGCCAGGTGAGTCGCCTCCCCGCCCTGACCCGGCTTGCATTGCGCGAGCTGTGGATCAGCCTTCAGCTCATTCCGATCATCGGTCTGCCAATTCTCGCCGGCCTGGTCGTCTCAGTGGTGCCGCCCGAGCTGGCCGGCCTGGGCGCCGTGGCGGGCGCGGCCCACTGGCTGGCGATCGGATTGACCGTCGCGCTCCCGATCGTCGGGGCGATGGCGGCTGCGACGCTCGCCGCAGAGAGGGGGCGCGGCACGCTTGCCTGGATGGCGGTCCGCGCAGTTCCCCGCTCCGCGGTGGTGATGGCCTGGTTCCTGGCCTTTGCCCTCCTGCTGGTGGTTGGGATCGCCCTAGGCGGAGTGGGAACCTGGCTGGCGGCGCTCGAGCGGGCCGAGGCATCCCCGGACCCGGGCCCGTTCGTCGTGGCGGTCGCCGGAACGCTCGGGATCGGGCTGCTGACGGTGGCCCTCGGGCTGGTAGTCGGGTCGCGCCTGCGACCGCGTCGCGCAGCCGCGGTGACCGCCCTGGTGTGCGGCGGAGCGCTGGCCTCGACGTTGGTGCTGCCGCTGGCCGACCACCAGCTGATCACCAGCGGACTGGCGGTGCTGAATGGCCTCGACGAGTCCGTCCGCCCGATCAGCAGCGCGGTGATGTTGGCGGGACTCAGCCTGGCGGGCGCTGCCAGCCTGCTGGTGATCGCGGCGGCCGGGATCGAGCGTGCGGATCTGTGACTCGCATGGCGGGGGAGCTGCGGCCGGCTGCGGCCTGGGCGGTCCTGGCGGTGGCCTCGCTTGGAGTCTTCCTTGGCGGCGCCGAGTTGATGGTGGTGGCGATCGCGCTGCCCGCGGTGGTGGCCGATTTTGGCGGGTGGGGCGACCTGGCGCGAGCCAGCTGGATCGTGAACGCGTACCTGATCGCCTACGTGGTGGCCATGCCCCTGGCCGGGCGAGCTGCCGACCTGTGGGGAGCGCGTCGCCTCTACCTGGTGGCCCTGGTCCTGTTCGCGGCCGGCAGCCTGGGGGCCGGTCTTTCCCGATCGGCCGGGATCGACTGGTTGATCGCCGCCCGGGTGGTGCAAGGGTTCGGCGGCGGGGCGCTGGTCCCGCTGTCGATGGCCCTGGCCAGCCACCTGTTCAGGGGTCGTGCTCGGGCCGCAGCGCTGGGGGTCGAGGGTGCCGCCACCTTCGTCGGGATGGCGGTTGGGCCTGCCTATGGGGCGTGGGTGCTGCTCAACGTCTCGCTGCCGATTCCCGGCCTGGATCTCGTCGGATGGCAGTGGATCTTCTTCCTTAATGTGCCGGTCGCGATCGTCACCCTGCTGCTCGTCTACCTGGTGGCCGGCGGGATCGAGACGCCGCGCAGCGGTGGGCGGCTCGACCTGCCCGGTGCCGTGCTGGCGACGATCGGGCTGGTGGCCGCGGTGGCCGCGGTCAGCCTGGCCGGCGAGCGCGGGTGGGGTCATCCACAGATCCTGATCGGCGTTGTCATCGGAGCGCTGGCGCTGGCCGGGTTCGTCTGGTTTGAGCTCCGACGGCGGGCTCCCCTGGTGGATCCGCGCCTCTTCGCGGATCGGCGCTTCTCTGCCGCCAATGCCGTCAGCCTGCTCACCGGCTACACGCTGGCGACCGCCATCATCGGCGGACCGGTCTTCGTCAACCGTGTCCTGAACGCCGGTCCCGACCTCGCCGCCGGGGCACTCACCGCGCTCACCGCAGCGATCGCGGTCGGAGCCGTGGTCGGTGGCGTGATCGCTGGGCGAGTCGGGGAACGGCTGACAGCCGTCGTCGGCGTGCTGCTGACCGCCACCGGCCTTGCCCTTGCGCTCGGCTGGGACGTCGGCACTGACCTTGGGCGGCTGCAACGCGACCTTGCGATCTACGGCGTCGGCTTCGGGCTGACCGTCTCGCCGCGCGCGGCGGCCGCCGTCGAGGCGGCCGGCGCCTCCGCTTACGGGGTGGCCAGCGCGATGCTGCAGATCACCCGTACGGTCGGGATGAGCATCGGCCTGGCGTTGCTGACCAGCATCGGGCAGAGCCGCATCGACGAGCTCAATACCCTGGTGAACGACCCGGTGCGACGCGACGCGCTGGTCGTCGGACTGGGGCATCCCGAATTCCTAGGAGTCGATCCCGGGTCAAGCCGTGCCCTGGTCGCACTCCTCGAGGATTGGTCGCGCGGCGAATCTGCGGCGGTCCTGCGGCTGGTGCTGACCGTGGCGCTGGGGGTGGCGGTGGCGACCATCCTGCCGGCGCTGCAGGTCAGCGCGCGACGCCCCGCGACCGATCTGGCTCAGGGTATCGGCAGGGCCACCACGATCAACTCGCCGTAGTTGCGGTTGAATCCCTGGCTGGTCTGGAGAGTGAGGCGCTCGTGGTGGGTCGGATTCAGCCAGATCGACCCGGGGCACCCGGCCGGGGCCAGGCGCATGGCCAGTGGTGGGCTCGGATCGGGAGCGGCCCCGGGGTCTGGGCAGCTTGCATTGGGATGGATCTCGGTCACCCGATAGCGCAATACCTGGCCATCAGACATGAGGAGTTTCACCTCGGCGCCGAGGGTCACGTTCCAGAGTCGCTTGAACAGGTACAGCTCGGCGTGCCCGAAGATGTAGCTGTTGGTACCGCGTCCAGGCTGCGACCCGCCGCGCAGGATATAGGCGGCGTCGTGCGGCGGGAAGGCGTTCTGGGCATCGGTGGTCGCCTGCTTCACCCGGACATTCAGGCCGACCGTGGCCACCTCGATCTGGACGGCGACCCAGTCGGCGGGGATCGGCGTGGCGGTCGGGGTCGGGGCGGCGGTCACGACGATGCCGCCGCTGCTTGACGGGATCGGGCTCTGCGACGGGGTCGCCGGAGGCGGCGTCAGATCCGGGATGGATGGCAGTGCGATGCCAGTCGCATCGAGCTTGAACTCGCCCGCCACGATCAGGAGTGAGCCGGCCACTGCCAGCAGGAGCGGCACCAGGATCCCGGGGGTGGACAGGCGTCTCATCTGGCGGGAGTCTAGCAAGGCAGGGCTGTCGCCCGGTCAGCGGAGGCTGGCGACCGCCTCGCGGACGAGTCCCAGGATCGGCTCGGGGAACAGGCCCAACAGCACCACGCCGCCAACGGACAGGCTCAGCGCCAGCGACCCGAACGGGGATCGTTCGATCTGGGCCGGCTCCGGCTCGGCGTCCCGCATGTACATATAGACGATCACCCGCAGGTAGTAGAAGGCGGCCAGAGCCGCGTTCAGCGCAATCGCCACCGCCAGCCAGGCCACGCCGGCGTCCACGGTGGCCACCAGCACATACAGCTTTGCGAAGAACCCGACCGTTGGCGGGATCCCGGTGAGCGACAGGAGCAGCACCGCCATGGCCCCGGCCAGCAGCGGGGCGCGTCCGGCGAGCCCGGCAAAGGAGGCGAGCCCGCCGAAACGGCGCACGTCGCGCTGCAGCATGCCGACCACGGCGAAGGCGGCCACGTTCATGGCGGCGTAGCCGAGCAGGTAGAACAGAACCGCCTCGATTCCGTGCTGGCGAATGGTCGGATCGGCCGCGTGCGCAAACGCGGCCAGCCCCGCCAGGATGTAGCCGGTATGGGCAATGCTCGAATAGGCGAGCATCCGCTTCACGTTGGTCTGCATGAGGGCCACAATGTTGCCGCCGGTCATGGTCAGCACCGCCAGGATGGCCATCACCCCGAACCAGTCGGCACCGTTCGCCCCCAGACCGTCGGCGAAGATGCGCACCAGCAGGGCGAAGGCGCCGATCTTGGGCCCGACCGACAGGAACCCGGTTGCCGGAGTGGGAGCGCCCTGGTACGCGTCCGGAGTCCAGTAGTGGAACGGCACGGCTGCCGCCTTGAAGGTGGCGCCCACGGTCAGCAGGGCCACCGCCACCAGGCCGGCGGGTCCGCGGGAGCCATCCAGCACGGCGCCCATCTCGGCGATCCGGGTCGAGCCCGTCAGGCCGTAGGTCCAGCTGATGCCGAAGAGCAGGATGGCGCTGGCGAAGCTGCCCAGCAGGAAGTACTTCAGGCCGCCCTCGTTGCTGTAGCGATCGGTCTTGTGGAAGCCGGTCATCACGTAGGCCGGCATGACCATCAGCTCCAGGCCGATGAAGAGCGTGATCAGGTCGCTGCTCGAGGCCAGGACGAAGACCCCGATCACGCTGAAGAGCAGGATCACGTTGAACTCGCCCAGCGGTAGCCGGCGCTGAGTGAGGTAGGCCGGCACGAAGAGAGCCGCCAGGACCGCGCTCACGAGGGCAGTGAGCTTGAAGAAGACCGACAGGTCGTCGACCCGGTAGAAGCCTGCGAAGACCGTCTCGTTGACGCCCCATGTCGGCAGCAGGGCGACGCCGGCCAGCCCCAGGACCACCGCGGTCAGCGGGGTGAGCAGCCACTTCTGGCCATGCGCCAGGAAGAGGTCAACGCTGATCACCACCAGGACCCCGACCGTCAGGATCAGCTCCGGCAGGATAGTGGAGAGGTCGTTCAGCTCCATCACACGCTCCTCACCAGGGCAGGCCGAGCGAGGTCAGGCCGCCAGAGGCGTTGACCGCGTCGAGGATCCGCTGCATCGGCCCGGCGATGGCGTCGAGGATCGGCGCCGGGAAGACTCCCAGGCCCACCACCAACACGATCAGCGGCGCCAGGGCAAGCCACTCGTTGCGGGTCAGGTCGGTGAGCGACGGCCACCAGCGGCGCATCCAGTCCGACGGCACGGTGAAGAAGACGCGCTGGAACATCCACAACATGTAGACCGCGCTCATGATCACCACCAGCATCGTGGCGGCCGCCACCCAGCCGGAGTATTGGAAGGCGCCCAGCAGCACCAGGAACTCACCGATGAAGCCCGACAGCCCGGGCAGGCCGATGCTGGCAAAGGTGAACAGGCCGAAGATCGCCGCATACTGCGGCAGACGGCCGTTCAGGCCCCCCATGTGGGCGATCTGCCGATCGTGGGTCCTCTCGTAGATGACCCCCACCAGCAGGAAGAGGGCCCCGGTGGTCACCCCGTGGCTGATCATCTGGAAGACGGCACCCTGCAGGCCCTGGATGTTGAAGACGAACGCCCCCAGCATGACGAAGCCCATGTGGCTGACCGATGAATAGGCGATCAGCTTCTTGAGATCGGGCTGCACCATGCTCACCAGTGCGCCGTACAGCACCGCGACTACCGCCAGGCCGACCACGATCGGGGCAAACTCCTTGGCGGCATCGGGCAGAAGCGGCAGGGAGTAGCGCAGGAAGCCGTAGCCGCCCAGCTTGAGCAGCACCCCGGCCAGGATGATGCTGCCCGCCGTCGGGGCTTCGACGTGCGCATCGGGCAGCCAGGTATGGAACGGCCACATCGGGACCTTGATGGCGAACGCCAGGAAGAACGCAACGAAGGCCAGCGCCTGGAGCGAGTCCGCGTAGCCGAAGCCGCGCAGCGCCTCGTAACTGAAGGTGAACGGGTTGCCGGCACCTGCGTGGGCGATCGCCACCGCGAGGATGGCGACGAGCATCAGCAGCGAGCCGACCAGGGTGTAGATCACGAACTTGACCGTGGCGTAGATCCGCCGCGGACCGCCCCAGATCCCGATGATCAGGTACATCGGGATCAGGCTGATCTCCCAGAAGACGTAGAACAGGAAGAGATCGAGGCTGACGAAGACCCCCAGCATGCCCACCATCAGCAGCAGCATGGTGGCGTAGTACTCCTTGACCCGGGTCTGGATCGGGTCCCAGGAGTAGAAGATGCTGACCACGCTGAGTACCGTGGTGAGCAGCACCAGCACGACGGAGAGCCCATCGACCCCCAGCGTGTAGCGCATCCCGAAGGCCGGGATCCACGAGAGATCCTCGCGGTACTGGAACTCGGCCCCAGAGGTCTGGTAGCCCAGCAGCGCCAGGCTGAAGCCGAAGCTGGCCAGGGCGGTCAGCAGCGCGATCCAGCGGATCGCCCGGTGGTTCCCGCCCGGCACGAAGAGGAGCGCCAGCACACCCAGCAGTGGGACGAAGACGACCAGGCTCAGGATCGGCAGTCCGCTCACCGGCGGATCACCAGATAAGCCACGATCACCAGCACCAGCCCGGCGGCCATCCCGAGCCCGTAGTTCTGGACGCGACCGGTCTGCGCTCTGCGAAGGAGGCCACCGATCCGTTGGGCGAGCCAGCCGGCGCCGTTGACGGCTCCATCGATCACCTTGACGTCGAACCACCACAGCGCGCTGGCAACGAGCACTCCACCGCGAGCCCAGATCAGCCCGTACAGGTCGTCGACGTAGTACTTGTTCAAGCTGGCGGCGTACATCCCCGGGCCCAGGCCGAATGGGATGCGCGCCACGAAGCGGGCCGGTGCCTCGGGATCACGGACGTACCAGCGGTGGGCCATCCAGATGCCTGCCACGCCAACCGAAGCGCCGATCAGCAGCAGCAGGCCTCCGATCCCGAATACGGCGAAGCCGCCGTGGTGACCGGCCGCGATCGAGCCGGGCAGGATGCCGGCGCCTGCCTCTTCCGCCCCGCGGAAGACCTTCTCCAGCCAGCCGTGAATCGCGCCGCCGTCCGGCGGGATGCCGAGCAGCAGGCCGGCCAGGATGACGGGCACCGCCAGCATCAGAAGCGGGGCGACCATGGTGGGTGCCGACTCGTGGACGTGCCGCCAGGCGTCGCGCGGGCCGCGCCATCGGCCGTGGAAGGTCATGTAGATCATCCGGAAGCTGTAGAAGGCCGTCATGAAGGCGACGACCACGCCGACCGCATAGAACAGGTAGTAGCCGCGGTTGAAGGCCTCGCCCAGGATCTCGTCCTTGGAAAAGAAGCCGGAGAAGATCGGGATGCCGGCCAGGGCCAGCGAGCCGATCACCATGGTGCGGTAGGTCCACTTCATCCGGTCGCGCAGGCCGCCGAGATGGCGCATGTCCTGCTCGCCTGAGGCGCCGTGGATCACCGAGCCTGAGCCCATGAAGAGCAGGCCCTTGAAGAAACCGTGGCTGACCAGGTGGAAGATGGCCGCCACCCAGGCGCCAATTCCCAGCGCGAAGAACATGTAGGCCAGCTGGCTCACGGTGGAGTACGCGAGCACCTTCTTGATGTCGTTCTGGGTGAGGGCGATGGCGGCCGCGAAGATTGCGGTGAAGACCCCGATCCCGGCCACCACCCACATGGCGGTCGGGGAGGCGGCGAAGATCGGGTTGGCGCGGGCAACCAGGTAGACGCCGGCATTGACCATGGTCGCGGCGTGGATCAGGGCGCTGACCGGGGTGGGGCCCTCCATCGCGTCGGGGAGCCAGACGTGGAGCGGGAACTGGGCGCTCTTGCCGACCGCCCCCGCGAAGAGCAGGAGCCCGATGACCGTGATGGCGACCGGGCTGAGCGAGCCGATCCGGGCGAAGACCTCGCCGAAGTCCAGGGTCCCGAGCAGGGTCCAGATCATCATGATCCCGAGGCCGAAGCCGAAGTCGCCGACCCGGTTGACGATGAACGCCTTCTTGGCGGCACCCGCCGCCGAGGGCTTCTTGTACCAGAAGCCGATGAGGGCGTAGCTGCACAGCCCGACCGCTTCCCAGCCGACATACAGCATCAGGAAGTTGTCTCCCAGGATCAGTAGCAGCATGCTGAACATGAAGAGATTCAGATAGGCGAAGAAGCGCCACAGGCCGCGGTCGCCGTTCATGTAGCCGATGCTGTAGATGTGGACCAGCAGGCCGACCGTGCTGACCACCAGCAGCAGCATGGCCGTCAGCCCGTCGACCAGGAAGGCGATCTGGATGCGGAACGAGCCCGAGCCGATCCACTCGTAGATACGTACGTGGTAGGTGTTCCCGCCGAAGACCACGTTGGCGAAGACGATCATGGAGAAGAGCCAGCCGATCGCCACCAGCGCGGTGGGCACCATCCAGGACCGATAGACCGGCTGCGGGCCGCCCTCGACCACGTGCCCCACCTGGCCGAGCCCGTCGTTCGACTCCTCGGGGATCACCCCATCGGCGCCGTTGCTGTTGGCCAGGTCGTCGGCATGGCCGGCGTGCGGCGAGCTGTCGCGCTGCTCCTCCTCGGAGGGAACGGTGCGGAACCCGGCATCGTCCGGCTCCGCGTGCGAGGCGTGGGTCTCTCCGCCGTGTCCGGTGTGGCCGCCATGGTCATCGGCGTGCCCGTCTGCATGCTCCCCATGTCCGTGGCTCGGCAGTTTGTCGAGCCGCGCCCCGGCCAGCAGGGCGAACCCGAAGCCGACCAGCGGAAGGGCGGGGATGAGGGCGATCAGGGTGTCGATCGACATCGGCCTAGTCCTTCAGGTCCGAGTACTCGTCGACTTCGGGCGTCTGACGAGTCCGGATGATGGCGATCACGAGGGCCAGGCCCACGGTTGCCTCGGCTGCGGCCACGGCCATCACCAGCAGGGCGAAGATCGCCCCGTTGTCATCGGGCGTGTAGTAGGCATATGCGTTGAAGGCGACCAGCGACAGGTTCACCGCGTTGAGCATCAGCTCGATGCTGATCAGCATGAGGATCGCATTCCGTCGGGCCAGGAAGCCGAACATCCCGATCCCGAACAGGATGGCCGACACCAGCAGGTAGGCCTGAAGACCCATCAGTTGGCCCCCTCGTCGTCTTCAGGACGGCGGGCGATGTAGATGGCGCCGATGATGGCTGCCAACAGCAGCAGGCTCAGGACCTCGAAGGGCAGGGCGTAGTCGGTGAAGAGTGCCTCCGCCAGCGCTCCGAGCCCGACGGCGATGACCACGGTGGCGTTGCCCCAATCGGTCTGGGTGACGGCCCAGCTGATCAGGCCCACCACCACCAGCGCGACGAGTGCCGCCAGTGCGGCCTGCCGATGGAACGGGGACGGCAGGTTCGCGTCGCCGGCCTGGGTGAGCATGATGGCGAACAGGATGAGCACGCTGATGGCGCCCAGGTAGATGAGCACCTGCGCCGCCGCCACGATCGGGGCTCCGAGCAGGGCATACATCCCCGCCAGCGATCCGAAGCAGACCATCATGGCGATCGCCGAATGGATGATGTTCCGCAGCGTGACGACCAGCAGCCCGCCACCGATCACGCCGACGGCGAGCAGGATGAAGAGGGCGCCGGAGAGGTCCAGGGCTGCGGCTCCTGTCGAGGGCTCGAGGTGAGGTTCGGACGCTCAAACGGCCTCGCCGATCTGCAGATCCGAGGCCGCATCCGATTCTAGCGCAGCACGGCAGGTGAGCGGCCTCGCGGGCGGCGACCCAGGACTCGTGTCAGCGTTTGGGAGATGCGAGCTGGGGTGAGGCGCAACCGCCGTGTTGGCCTCGCCCCAGAGGCCTGCCAGGCTCTGTCCTAACGCGTACGTGCCAGGCTGTGTCGTGGGGAGGGCCGGTACGCATGGCGGCGGCGTTCCTGCTCAGCGGGTGGTTGGGCGGCGTGTCGTGGAAGCCTTCCGGCTGGTCGCCGCCATGACAAGCGACTACCTCCCATCTGCGGAGAACAACGTGGCGTTCGCAGTCACCCCGACCGCCTCGCTCTCCTGGGGTGAGAGGTAGCTCGTTGGGAACGGCCTATCGGCGCCCAGGCCCGACCGAATTCCCCATGCATGAGAGATAACCCCCGAGGGTAGCCGCCGTTCCTCGGCCTGGAAGTCAGCGGGTGGGTCTCTCCCGATCGGACATCTCCAGGATGTCGAGCATGGGCAGGTCGCGCTGGTAATCGCTGAACTCGAACTCCGGGCCGCAGCGCAGGGCGTCGTACGGGCAGGCATCGGCGCAGATGCCGCAGAAGATACAGCGGCTGATGTCGAGCTGGTAGGTCTCCAGAATCCGCGGCCGCGGCATGAGGGCGCCGACCGGGCAGGTCTCGGCACAGCGGCCGCAGGAGACGCACGGCGTCTCGTTGAGCGACACGAAGTCGGCGGTGGTGACCAGCGAGTCAAAGCCCTTGCCGATGAAGTCATAGCAGCCCGACCCCACGATTTCCTTGCAGACCTGGGCGCAGCGGCCGCAGTCGATACAGCGGCTGTAGTCGCGCAGGATGAATGAGTGGGTCTCGTCGCGGCCGTAGCCATGGTTGACGCCGACGTACGGGTTGTCCTGGATCGAGCGCTCGTCGATCGCCATGTTGAGAGTCGTCTCGTACTCGATCGCCGCCTCGCGCAGATCGCAATGGCCGATCGCCTCGCAGGTGCACTGCAGGCAGCGCCCCGCCTCGGCCATCGCCTGGTCGCCGGTGAACCCGAACTCGTACTCGCCGAAGCTGCCCTTGCGCTCGTCCGCGCCGAGCTTGCCCATCACCGCCCGCGGCTCCTTCACGTCGTCGGTGAAGGGCACGATGGTCAGGAAGCTCGGCTGCGGCTCGCTGACGATGCGACGCACCTGGGGGTCATCGAGGTCGTGGCCGCGCAGCCAGTAGTCGATCGCGTACGAGGCGCGGCGCGCCTCGCCGATCGCCTCGACCACGGTGGTTGCGCCGCTGCGCACGTCGCCTGAGGCGAAGACCCTGGGCATGCCGGTGCGGAAGATGTGCTCCTCGGCGACGAGCGTACCGCGGGCGCTTACCTCGAGCTGCGAGCGGATCTCCTCGGGCTCACGGTCGAGCCACGACAGCTCGGGGCCCTGGCCGATCGCGCCGAGGACGGTGTCGCAGGCAACGATGAACTCGGTCCCGGCCATCGGCTCTGGTCGGCGGCGTCCCTTGGCATCGGGCTCGCCGAGCCGCATGCGCTGGAACTCGACGCCGGTGACCTTGTCGTGCCTGTCGGTCACGACGCGCACCGGAGCCGCCTGGAAGATGACCCGCGCCCCTTCCTCGATCGCTTCGTGGACCTCATCCTGGGCCGGCATGTCCTTCAGGTCGCGGCGATAGACCAGGGTCACCTCGGCGGCCTTCTGGCGCAGGCTGGTGCGCGTGCAGTCGATGGCCGTGAAGCCGCCGCCGATCACCACCACCCTCGCACCGACCAGGGCGGGGACGGGAACGCCGCGGGAGCTGTTGTAGAGGTTCTCCAGCGCGTTGACGACCCCATCGGCGTCTTCGCCGGGGATCCCCATCTCGTTGCTGTTGTAGCAGCCGATGCCGACGTAGATAGCGTCGTAACCCTGCTCCAGCAGATCGGCGATGTGGAAGTCGTAGCCCAGGCGCATGTTCGGCTTGAAGGTGGCGCCCAGCTCCCAGACGTGGTTCAGCTCGCGGTCCATCCACTCCTTGGGCAGGCGATAGGCGGGGATGCCGTAGCGCAGCATGCCGCCCTGCTCAGGATCGGCCTCGTAGACGTCGCAGTGATGGCCGCGCAGCTGGAGGTAGTAGGCGGCCGTCATGCCAGCTGGACCGGCGCCGATGACGGCCACTCGCCGGCCGCTGTCGGCCTCCTTCGGCCACGGCGTGGGCGCGGGAGCGTCGACCTCCAGGACCCGATCGGCGCAGTAGCGATGGGAGTCGCGGATGGAGATCGCCGTGTCGACCTCCTCCCGTCGGCAGTGCGTCTCGCACGGCGCCGGGCAGACGCGTCCCAGGATGGCGGGGAACG
>JAYUGK010000097.1:0-2061 GCA_043738415.1 Chloroflexota bacterium
TGTCGCAAGGATCTCGTATACCCGGACCCCGGGCGCGGCGAATGCGGGCTTGGCAGGCAGGAATCGGGGATGATTGCCATCGGCGTCGGTCGCCGCGGCCCCGTCCCACAGCCGGAGTGGGTCCCGCGCTTCGTCCGGTCGCAGGGTCACGACCACCCAGCGCACTCGGTAGGCGTCCACCACCTGCTCGATCACGGGGAACGAGTCGTACGGTGGCGCCACTCCCGGATTGCCGCTGAGGGCGTAGAGCGCCGCCGGATCGTAGGCCAGCACCCGGTCACCAGTGTCTCCACCCTCACGCAGGAACGCGGCGGCGAGTGCCAGCTTGTCGTGTGCGTCGGTCCACTGGCCGATCAGGACACCGGAGCCGATGAGAGACAGGGCCGCCGCTCCCAGCAGCCCGGCAACCGCCAGAAAGCGATGCGTGGCTGCGCGGCGCAGGAACGGCCAGGCGCGGCCGATGCTCGTGGCGGTGGGACCCAGGCTGGCGACCGCCAGCCCGGCGGCGAAGGGGAGCCAGGCCAGCGCCGAGTGGTAGTAGGCGCCTTTCGGAGCGTGGAAGGTGAAGATAGCCCCCATCGCCAGGAACATGACCGCGAAGTAGGCGAGAAATGGCGCCAGCTCCGGCCGCCCCCGCTCCCGCCAGAGCCCAACGACGAACGGGATCACGAAGATCCCGCCGAACAGCACCGCCGTACGACCCGCCAGCTCACCCCACGCGAGGACCTTCGAGCCGATGATGTTGCCGGCCCCCCAGGCCAGGTACGCGCTCACCGACGGGTCGCGCGAGATGGAGAACTGCTCGTTGTAGTCGGTGATCCACAGGGTATGTCCCCCTGCGGATGGGAGGAGCGAGCCGAAGATCGCCAGGTCGCGCAGCAGCCACGGGGCGACGACCACCAGGAATGCTGCGACGGCCCCTGCCCCCCAGGCAAGCCGGACAGGCAGGGGATTCCAGTCGCGGCGAACGAGCGAGGCGACCAACGGGGCGACCAGCAGGAGCACGCCGTCCACTCGGGCCAGGGTCGCTAGGCCGGCCGCTGCGCCAGCTGCAACCAGCCACGGGCCTGGCCTCCCTGCGCGCACCGCTCGCGTCGCACACCAGATGCCACCCGCTCCCGCGGCCCCGAAGACCGCGAAGCTGTCGACCAGCGGGACCATCACCAGCAGCGGACCGGCGAGCAGGACGAGCAGCGCGGCAATCCACCCTGCGAAGCGCCCTGCCCATAATTCTCGGCTGACCAGGTAGGTGAACGGGACCAGCGCCGCCCCGAGCACGATGCTCGGCAGCTGCGCGGCCCGCAGCTCGCCCAGGGCGCCGCCGAACAGCGAGATCGAGCCTGCCGCCAGGATCGAGGTGAGCGGCATCCAATGCCCGTTGCTAGCGACCGGCAGGATCGGGTTCGCCGGCAGGCGGCCCCCCACCTCCAGGAAGCTCCACAGCACCGGAACGCTGAAGCCGTGTCCAGCTGCCAGTTGCTCGGCCACCAGGCCGTAGTAGGCGGGATCCGTGTAGGGCGGATAGTCGATCAGCAGTGCCGCAACGATCCGGGCGGCCAGCGCCAGGCCGAACAGGGTGAGCAGGTCGCGGCGCATCAGCGGCGCACCCAGATGGCGGCCGTCGCATCGGCGTAGACCCGCAGCCAGTGGTTCGAGGCGTCGAACCAATCGGCCAGCGGGGTATCCGGCGGGAAGACCGCGTAGTCGATCCGGTAGCTGTCAAAGAGGACCTGCGGGTCGCCGTCGAGTCCGATGATCGAGACGTACATCCGGAGCAGCTCGTCACCGTAGACATCGGCCCTGCCGTCCATGAAGACCAGCTGCTGTGGCCGGTGCTGACCGATGTAGCCGCCCCATTCGTATCGGTTGAAGATGCGAGTTCCCGGCTCGTGCTCATCGAGCCAGGCGACCGCCTGCGCGGGGAGCACTCTGGCGATCTCGGCCGTCTGGACGCGCGGGCTGACGCGCGCCAGGGCAACGCCCACGCCGAGCAGGATGAGTAGCAGCGCGAGCGCCGAATTCGTCAGCGCACGGCTGCCAGTGGCCGGGGCGGAGAGTCGC
>JAYUGK010000098.1:0-6202 GCA_043738415.1 Chloroflexota bacterium
ACCGCCGCCGCCCTGAATCGCCATCAACGCCCGCGTGGCGCGGCCCGGCGCAGCGTCCCGAGAGCCTCTCAGCAGAAAGGGGAGAAGCAGGCTGGGCGCCAACAGCGAGACGGCAAGCACGATATGCGCCACCAGCAACGCGGTGAACCAGCTCACCGAAGGGAATCCCCGTCGCCCAAGCCGCATGCCCTCCGAGGCCAGCGCAGGCGGGTGAGCGTGGCATGATGCCGCCTCATGCGCCTGCATCCGTACCTTACCCCGCTGCGCCGCAACGGCGCCTGCTCCCGTCCGGTGTGGCGGCGAGGGTAGGATCCGCGCATGCGCTTCTTCGACGCCGATGCCATTCGCGCGGCGGTTCCCATGCCGGATCTCCTGGATGCGGTCGAAGCGGCCTACCGCGACGTGGCGACTGGACGCGATCGGTCACCGGTGCGCACTCGCGTGCCTCTGTCGGCCGGCGATCTATTGCTCATGCCCGGAGTTCGCGACGGCGGAGCTGGCTCGACGGTGAAATTGGTGACCGTCAGCCCGGGCAACCCGGCACGCGGCCTGCCGCTCATTCATGCGGTGGTGCTGTGGTTCGACGCGGAGACCGGCGAGCCGCGGGCGGTGCTCGACGGTGCGACCGTGACGGCCATGCGCACCGGTGCCGCGGCCGGCGTCGGCACGCGGCTGCTGGCGCTTCCTGACGCATCCGTACTTGCTCTCTTCGGCACCGGCGCGCAGGCGGCCTGGCAGGTCCGGGCGGTGCTCGCCGCGCGCCCCATCCGCGAGCTGCGCGTCTACGCGCGAACGCCGCGCTCGCGCGAGGCCTTCGCCGCCGAGATGGCGGCCGAGCTGGGTCCGGGGGTGAGGGTGCTGGCCGCCGGATCGGCCGAGGAAGCGGTGCGCGGAGCTCACGTCATCAGTTGCGCGACGACCTCGTTCGAGCCGATCTTCAGCGCGGACTGGGTGACGCCCGGCGCGCACGTGAACGGGGTGGGCGCCTACCGACTCGACATGGTGGAGATCCCGCCGGAGTTGTTCGGGCGCGCCGCCTGCGTGGCGGTTGACGCTCGGGCTGCTGCGCTCGATGAGGCAGGCGACCTGGTGGCCGCCATCGAGCGGGGCATCCTTGGCCCCGATCAATTCGTCGAGATCGGCGGCATCGAGCGGGACTGGGCCGCACGGCGAGATCGGCAGGCCATCACCATCTTCAAGAGTGTGGGGCTGGCCATCCAGGACCTGGCTGCCGCCGAGCTGGTGATGCGCCGACTGGACGGCTAGGAGCCAGGCCACCCCAGCAGGAAGGCGAGGCCGTCGCTCCGGGACAGCCGCGTCGCAAGGCTGTCCAGCAGCTTCTCGGTGGCCGCGCCCCACAGTGCGCGGAAGGTCACAGCCGGCATCGCGTACGCTGTGAGCGTGGCCTCTTCGTCGCCGGCGGGCCAGGCATAACCGGGCACCCAGGGATCAGACCCCTCCATGAGGCGGCGTATCGTCAATGTTCCAAGTTCCCACGGTGCGAAGCTGCCGACCACTGCCCCTCCGATTGAGGGCTCGTCGGAGCTCGCGACCGCTGGTTCGGGGTCAGACGGGGGCGGCGGCGGCGGCGAACTGGCGTGCGTCACGCTGACCTGGCCTCCCCCCGGCAGCGCCTGCGACGGGGGCGGCGTCGAAAGCGGAGTGGCCAACGGCGTCGGTGTTGGCGTGGCGGTTGGTGCGGGGGTCGCCGTCAGGACGGCGGTCGGGACGGCCGAAGGGACCGATGTAGCGCCCGCCGTCGGCACCGCCGTCGGCACCGCGGTTGGCACCGCGGTGGGAGCCGGCGTGACGCTTGGCGTCGGGGAGGGGGTGACAATCGGCGCCGGCGCATCAGTCACTGTGACACCGGGGTAGTAGTAGGTGAGCACGATCTCCGCGGCGGTCTTGCCCGCCAGGCCACAGGTCTGGGTGCCCCATTGCCACATCTTCCAGCCGTTGGCGTTCGCGCCGCAGGCCTCGCCGGAGGCGCCGGCGTTGTAGTAGGTGGGGAAGATGGCGCCGTTCTTCAGCACGCGGGTCCACCAGGTGTCGTCAACGGCCGAGGCGACTGTGCTCCAGGTGGCCTTGGACGGGTCGTAGACCTGGTCCGCGGTGTCGTCGCGCAGGTCAAAGCACTCGCCGGTGGCGTTGACCGCGCCGCGCCAGCGGAGCACCTGGTACCACGCATAGCTCTTCACCGCCAGGGCCCCTGAACGCAGCGACTCGGCCGTCCACGAACCGATCCACTCCCGCGACAGGACGTTCTTGGTGTAGATCCGAAAGTCGACGGTGTCGACGGCGCCGGAGACGTGGCGGAAGACGCGGATCGTGGGTGGGGGATCGACCTGCGAGGTCCAGTTGGAGCACGACGCGGCCGCCAGCTGACGCGGCAGGCCGGGGAGGGCCAGCCCAAGGCTGATAACGACCGCCAGGGCGGCCGCCGTGACGGTGCGTCGTGACATCGGGAGCCAACCGTAGGCTCGAGCACGCCTCGCCCCAATCCATCGATGGTCCTAGACCGATGGTGCCCCCGGTGACCATCGGTGCACCCGTTCCCGGATTCGATTGAAGCCCAGCTCGGTGCACAGGGCCAGGAATGGTGCCTTCGGGACGCCGCCCCAGGCCAGGGCGTCGAGGTCCTCGTCGATCGGCACATCGCGATTCAGGGTCGCCAGGCGTCGAAACAGGACGGCTTCGGCGCGCTGATCGCGAAGGACGGCGGCCAGGCGCACCGCGTTGCGCATCGGCAGCTCCCAGTCGAGGGGTGATTCGGGGATCGACTCCAGGTGGCCAAAGCGAGCCAGGATGGCGGCCGCGCTCTTGGCGCCCCAGCCGGGGAGCCCCGGGAAGCCGTCTGCACTGTCGCCGACGAGTGCCAGGTAGTCGGGGATGCTCTCCGGCGCCACGCCGAACTTGGCGATCACGCCGGCCTGGTCATAGGTGACCGATCGGATCCGATCGCGCAGCACCACCCGTCGGCCGGAGACGCACTGGGCGAGGTCCTTGTCGACGCTGCAGATGACGGTCTGCTCGAGGCGTGGATCGCCGGCGAATCGCGCCACGGCACTGGCGATCGCATCGTCGGCCTCTTCGGCGACCAGCGGCCAGGTGACGATTCCCAGGGCGCGCAGCGCGCGCTCCGCGTCGTCGAATTGCGCCAGCAGAGCCGGATCGATGCCGGCGCTGCTCTTGTAGCCGTGGTACAGGTCGTTGCGCCAGCTCTCGATGACGTGATCGGTGGCGGCCGCCAGGTGGGTCACTTCCGGCTCGCGGAGGAGCGACAGCATCGACTCGATCAACCCGCGAATGGCGTTCACCGGACGCCCATCGGGCCCGATCTCGGCGGGTCGCGAGTAGTAGGCCCGGAACAGCTCGAAGGTGGCGTCGACCAGGTGGAGCTTCACAGGGCTGAGAATACTGGTCGATAAGCCGGCGGTAAGCGGTCGGGTGCCAGATTGACGTGCGCGAGGGGACGGCGCGGACGCGTGCCCTGCGATCGACCGCTGCCGGTTCTCCGGCGCCGGACCGCGCCGCTCCCCCGCAGGTCAGGCTGCCCGACCCTGCCTCGTCCAGATGGTCAAGGCCCGACCCATGCTTAGACGGCGAGTGGTTCTTTGTACTCGCCGTATACCGCGCGCAGCAGATTGCACATCTCGCCGATGGTCGCGTACGCCTCTACCGCGTCGAGGATTGCCGGCATCAGGTTCACGTCGCCGCGAACCGCCTCAACGCGCAGGCGAGTGATCGTCCGCAGGTGCGCGTCACCGTCGCGCTCGGCGCGGACCCGGACCAGGCGGTCCAGGTGCCGCCGCTCCTGTTCCTCGCCGACCTCGAGCAGCGGGATGCGCAGCACCTCGTCCGGATCTGACTGCGTGGTCACGCCCACCGTCTCGCGATCGTGATCCTCGAGGGCGCGGGATTGGGCATATGCCGCATCGGCGATCTCTGCCTGCGGATAGCCAGCCTCGATGGCGCGCACCATGCCGCCCATCTGGTCGATGCGGCGCAGGTATGCCCAGGCAGCCTGCTCGGTCTGGTTGGTGAGCGTCTCAACGTAGTAGGAGCCCGCCAGGGGATCGACCGTGTTGGCTGCGCCGGACTCCTCGGCGATGATCTGCTGCTGCCGCAGGGCGAGCATGGCGGCTTCCTCGCTGGGGACCGCCCACGCTTCGTCGTAGGCATCGGTATGCAGGCTCTGGGTCCCCCCGAGCACCCCGGCCAACGCCTGCAGGGCCACGCGCGTCAGGTTGTTGAGCGGCTGCTGTGCGGTGAGCGACACGCCGGCCGTCTGGGTGTGGAAGCGCATCCAGGTGGAGCGCTCGTTCTCGGCCCCGAACCGTTCGGTGCAGAGCTTGTACCAGATCCGGCGCGCCGCCCGGAATTTTGCGATCTCCTCGAAGAAGTCGTTGTGGCTGTTGAAGAAGAACGAGAGGCGGGGAGCGAAATCGTCGAAGCGCAGGCCCCGCGCGAGGGCGTCCTCGACGTAGGCTATCCCGTCGGCGATGGTGAAGGCCAGCTCCTGGACCGCGGTGGAGCCTGCCTCGCGGATGTGGTAGCCGCTGATGCTGATCGTGTTCCAGCGGGGCATCTCGCGCGTGCCGAACTCGACGGTGTCGGTGACCAGCTTGAGCGACGGGCCGGGCGGGAAGATGTACTCCTTTTGCGCCACGAACTCCTTGAGGATGTCGTTCTGCAGGGTCCCCGTCAGCTGGGCACGCGGCACGCCCTTTCGTTCGGCGGCGGCGATGTACATGGCCCAGATCATGGCCGCCGGGGAGTTGATGGTCATCGAGGTGCTGATCTCGCCGACCGGCAGCCCATCAAGCAGGATCTCCATGTCGGCCAGGCTGCTGACCGCCACCCCGCAGGTCCCGAACTCGCCGGCCGCCATCGGCTCATCGTGGTCGTACCCGTACAGGGTCGGCATGTCGTAGGCGATCGACAGCCCCGTCCCGCCCGCGGCGATCAGCTTCTTGAACCGCAGGTTGGTGTCCTCCGCGGTCCCGAAGCCGGCGAACATGCGCATGGTCCACAGGCGCCCGCGGTGGCCGGTCGGATGGATGCCGCGGGTGAACGGCGGTTCGCCCGGGAGACCGAGGTCATCGATCGCGTCCCATCCGGCGGACTCCCGCGGCGGGGGGCTGAAGGCATAGCGCGGACGGTCTCGGTCGGGGTCATTGGCCGGGTCGTTCAGGTCCGACGGGGTGTAGATCCGCTGCGTCTCGACCCCCGACTGGCTGATGAATCGGCGCCGGCGCTCGCCGCCGGAGTCGAGCGCGGGCTTCAGCCGCTCGGTCTCCCAGCGTCGCTGATGTGCGGCCCAGCGTTCGCGATCGGTCATTGACCGATATGTTGCGGTCTGGACCGATCATGCCGCAAGCGTGGCAGACTGCAGCATCCAACCAATCCCGCGCGTCGGCGGCCCGATCTGCATCCGCACCAACGCGCACCGCGACCAGGAGGCATCGATGGCTCCCCGTGTCCTGACCGTGGGCGGACCCCTTCCGCCCGAACGCATCGGCTTCACGCTTCCGCACGAGCACACCGGCATCTACCTCTGGCACATCCCCGGCCGCTGGGACTACTGGGAGCTGGCGCCCGATGAGCTGACCCTGGCCGATGAGCTGGGCGACTTCCGACGGCGCGGCGGCTCCACACTGGTCGACCTGACCCTCGACGGCGTCGGACGTGATCCCGAACGTCTGCGGCGTGTCATGAGCCGGACCGGCGTCCAGATCGTGATGGGCTGCGGCTGGTATCGCGGCGCCTACTACCCGGACGAGGCGCGGATCGACCGCCGCACGGTCGAAGACCTGGCCGACGAGTTGATCGGCGAGTTCCGTGACGGCGTGGCGGGCAGCGGGGTGCGGCCGGGGATCATCGGCGAGATCGGGACCGACAAGCCGTGGGTCAGCGCCGTCGAGGAGCGCGTCCATCGTGCCGCGGCGCGCGCCTCGGTGGCGACCGGCATGGCAATCACCACCCACGCCATCCTGTCACCGGTGGGGCTCGCCCAGTTGCGCCTCTTCGAGGCGGAGGGTGTCGACCCAGGGCGCGTCGTGATCGGTCACGCCGACTCCTACCCGGTCCTCGACCACTACCTCGCCGTCCTGGACCGCGGCGCGAACCTGGAGTTCGACTTCATCGGTCACCGCTTCGGCAACGAAGAGGCGGCCGAGCCGCGGCTGGTCGAGTTGATCGT
>JAYUGK010000099.1:0-2051 GCA_043738415.1 Chloroflexota bacterium
CTGCGAGCGGCATGGTGGCCTGGCGGGCGGCACAGCCCGTAGGCGAGCGGCGACCCGCCGAGCACCCGCTCGGCCGCAGAGAGCGCGACGTCAACCGAGACCCGGGCTGCGCTCCACGTCCCCTCCACGATCGGCGTCGCAGTGTCGAACAGGTAGGCGCCCAGCCGCAGATGGCGGCTCGTCGGGAGGTTTTCGAGGGCCATGCCCCCGGCATAGCGGCCGAGCAGGTAGGTGTCGGGGATCAGTGGTCGCGAGCCATCAGTCGCACCTGCGGCAAGCCCATCGGTCCAGGCATGTTCGATCACGTCGAGCAGATCGGCGTCGTGCACGACCAGGATCGGCTCACGGCCGTGCTCGGTCGGAGCTTCGAACACGAAGCGACCATCCTCGCCCAGCGCGGATTCGATGGCCAGCGCGCGATCAGGCGACTCCCAGCACGGGATCGGCCGACCGCCGGCCAGCTCGATCAACCCCGAATGGGCAAGATGGGCATCGCCGCGGACGACAGGGATCAAGGTGGCCACTCGACCAGCGAGTGTACCGATGGCGCCCGCCGGACAGCGTCGTACACTGCGGCTGCCAATGGCGGTAGTGAACGAACGCGAGGCGGTTGAGCGGCTGCGCGCATGCCCGCTCTTCGCTCCGTGTTCGGGTCCGGTGCTGGCCGAGGTCGGCCGCACCCTGCGGCACCGACATTTCCGGCGCGGCGAGATCGTCTTTCACCAGGGCGACCCCGGAGACGCGCTGCACATCATCACCGCCGGATCCGTCAAGATCGTGCTCCCCTCGGCGGAGGGCGATGAGGCGATCATTGCCACTCTGCGGACCGGCGACTTCTTCGGGGAACTGGCGCTGCTCGACGGCGAGCCACGCTCGGCGACCGCCACCGCGATCGAGCCAACCGAGACGATGATGCTGCCACGAGATGTCTTCCGTGAGCTGCTCGAGCAGCATCCCTCCCTGCGCGACGCGCTCTTCAGCGCGGTGACCGGCGAGTTGCGGCGCCTCACCGCGCATGTTGGGGAACTGCACTTCCTTGACCTCGCCGGCCGCCTCGCGGCGCGCCTGGCCCAGCTCGCGCGGCAGTCTTCGCCCTCGGGCAAGGGGCCGATCAGCCTCGACTGGCATTACACGCAGACCGATCTGGCGGCCATGATCGGCGGCACGCGACAGAGCGTGAACCGGCTGCTGGCGGAGCTTCAGGATGAGGGACTGGTGACGATCGAGCACGACCACCTGATCGTCGCTGACCTCGGTGCCCTGGAGCGGCGCGCCGAGCGCTAGGCGGTTTCTACTGGACCGCGCCGCGGGTCCCCCAGCGCACCAGCTCTGCCTCGAGGTCGAGCGGTAACACCACGCCCGAGTCGGCGTACTGGCCCCACGCCTCGCGCGGCAGCTTGCTGCTCATCGGCCGCAGCGAACTCCGACGCGGTCAAGGTCTCCTGCCGATGCTGTCTTGCTCTCTGACGCCTGGCGGCGGGCTGAGGAGGGGCTATTTCTCGGCGACGGGGAAACACGGCTGGCCGCGCTCGCTTGGACGGGCCAGCATCGGCTTAATTCTCACCGGCAGCTGCCGTACTGCGGGTAGACGGCGCGCTGGCTGCAGCAATTCCCCAGCTGTGAGAGGTAGCCCACCGCTGCGCGCGGGCGCTAGGCCAGCCAACCGAGGAGGGGTAGCTCCGCTACCTGCGCGTCGAGCATGGCGGGCATGGCGCAAACGAGCACGAGCGACTGAGTGCCGCGCGGAGCGCTAGGCGGTGTCTACTGGACGGCGCCGCGAGTCCCCCAGCGCGCCAGCTCCGCCTCGAGGTCGAGCGGCAGGACGACCCCCGAATCGGCGTACTGGCCCCAAGCCTCGCGCGGCACTTGCCACATGATCTCGAACTCGTTGCCATCGGGGTCGCGTCCGTAGAGCGACTTGCTGACCCCGTGGTCGCTGGCTCCGGTCATGGCCCCGGCTTCGGAGAGTGCCTTGGCTGCGACCGCCAGGTCCTCGATGCTGCCCACCTCCCACGCCAGGTGATAGAGGCCCACCGAGCCGCGCGGCGGGC
>JAYUGK010000100.1:0-6169 GCA_043738415.1 Chloroflexota bacterium
TACCTGGCGCACGACGATGGCGAGGCGGCTCTCCGCCTGGAGGTGCATGCCGGCTATCAGCTCGCGCCGTCGCCCCAACTCGACCGCATCACCAGCCCCCACGCGGCCGGCGACCCCCGACCGATCCCCATCGATCCCGCGGCTCCCCAGCGGGTGCTGGTCCCGCTGCGCGCGGGCGGAGAGCTGGTGGGCGCAATCGTGCTCGAAGACCCTCCCTTCGGTCCGCTGGGGCGGGTCCGCGCACCGTTCCTGAATGCGGTGGGGAATGCGGTGGCGGCCGATGTGCAGGGCGCCAGGCTCCTCGCCCGCGCTCGACGCGAGGTGACCCGAGCCCGGGCACTTCGCCACGTGACGCAGGAGCTGACAGGGCAGCTCGATCTGAATGTCGTTCTCAACGATATCGTCGACCGCACACGGTCCCTGTTCGATGCTGAGAAGGTGGGGCTCTGGCTGCTAGGCGACGGTGAGCATCCGTTCTTCCCCGCCGCGTCGCGCGGCATCGGCGAGGAGTTCCAGGCCGCCGTCCGACAGCTGCGTCTCGACAGTCCCGCGCTGGGGGTCCAGGCGATCCGCGAACGGCGAACCTTCGTCATCAGCGATGCCGACACCCGCCCCGCGGTCGGTCAGATGCAGGCGAGCTACCGGCGCGAGGGGATCAAGACCGCCTGCCTGGTGCCGCTGGTCGCCCAAGATCGGGCGCTGGGCGTGATCGGCCTGTACCACGCCCGGGATCGGGACTGGCCGGAGGACGAGCTCGCCCTGGCGCAGGCATTTGCCAACCAGGCAGCGGTGGCCATCAGCAATGCCCGCCTGTATCGCTCGGTGGCCGACCAGGCGGCCCGCATGCGCTCCATCCAGGATCTCTCCTCCCGCCTGAACCGGCTGACCGATGTGCAGGCCATCGCCGAGGCGATCGTGGCCGAAGCCAGCGCCCTGGCCGCGTACCACGACATCCGCGTGTATGCCGTGGACTGGGAGACGCGCTTCTGTGAACCGGTCGCGTACACCGATCGGCTGCTCGGCGAGGGCGACTTCCGCGAACGGCTGCGGGTCGCCGTCGGCGAGGGCTCATTCACCGGATGGGTCGCCGAGCACGCTGAACCGATGCTCATCAATGATGCCCTCAACGATCCGCGCGGCCACACCATCGACGGGACCGATGAGATCGAAGAGTCAATGCTGGTGGTGCCGATGGTCTTCGAAGGACGCGCCGTGGGCGTGATCGCGCTGTCGAAGCTGGGCAAGGACCAGTTCAGCACCGATGACCTGCAGACCATGCTCATCTTTGCCGGCTACGCTGCCCAGGCGATCGCCAACGCCAGCGCCTACGTGCGGATGGAGACCCAGTCGGCCGAGCTGGCCCGCCAGCTGCAGTCGCAGCGCCGCCTGCTGGAGATCAACGAGCGCCTGCTGTCGACTCTCGACCAGAAGGACGTACTGGAGACGATCGCCGAAGGCCTGCGGGCGGTCGTGCTGTACGACAACCTGTCGATCTATCGTACCGACCACCTCAAGCGGATCATGACGCCGGTCCTGACCCGCGAGCGGCACGCCGCGGAGGTGATGGCCTACATCGTTCCGTTCGGACGCGGCCTGATGGGCTGGGCGGTGGCGAACGCTGCCCCGATGATGGCCAACGACGCTCTCAACGACCCGCGCGCGATGCAGATCCCCGGCACGCCGGCTGATCCGGAGGCGCTGATCGTGGTGCCGCTGATCGCCGACGGCGAGGTGATCGGGTGCATGAACATGTCGCGGGTGGGCGGCGAGGCCGTCTACTTCAGCGCCAGCGACTTTGAGCTTGCCAAGCTCTTCGCCGGCCAGGCGTCCATCGCGCTGCGCAACGCCGACGCTCACCACGAAGTCAGCGAGCGAGCCGATACCGACGCCCTCACCGGGCTCGGCAACCACGGTGCCTTCCAGCGCAACCTGAGCGTGATGGTCGATGAACTCGGCCCACCCGCCGGCAGCCATCGACGCGGATCCCGGGCCTTGCGGACCGCGGAATCGATCTCGCTGCTGATGATGGACCTCGACTCCTTCAAGACCTATAACGACCGACTCGGACACCCCGCCGGTGACGCCCTGCTGCATGCCGTCGGGACCGCAATCTACGGCGCGGCGCGATCAGAGGACCGTGTCTTCCGGTACGGCGGCGACGAATTTGCCCTGGTCCTGCGGGGGGTCGACGCGGCCGGCGCGGCCGCCGTCGGCGAGCGGGTGCGGCAAGGGGTGGCACGTCTCACTGCCTCGGATTCCCAGCCGGTGACCATCTCGGTCGGCGTGGCCACTTTGCCCGGCGACGCAACCGACAAGAACGGGCTGATCGGTGCCGCCGACACCGCGCTCTACTACGGCAAGCAGTCCGGCGGCGATCGGGTGGTGCCCGTCGACGAGGTGCCTCGCGAGATGCGCGACCTGCGCGGCACGCTTGATCAGCTCGCCCGCGCCGCCCTGCAACGGCCCGACGACGACTCGGTGGGAATCCTGGTCGAAGAGGCCGCGCGCCTCTCCGGGTCCCGCGCCGACGAGGGCGAGGAAGACGTGCGCCAAGCGCTGCTGACGCTCGCTCGCTCGCTCGAGAATGCCGACGTGGCGACTCGCGGGCATGGCGATCGAGTCGGGAACCTGGCCGGCAGGATCGCTGCCGAGCTGGGATGTTCCCAGGACGACCAGCGGACCATCGAGCTGGCGGCCCGGCTGCAGAGACTCGAGGTCCTCGGCGCCACCGAGCTGCAACCGATACGCTCGTTGCACGGGGTCAGCGAGCTGCTGCACTGGCGTCGGCTCGATGCCGACCCGGCCGACGGACCGATCGGCGCGCAGGTGCTCGCGGTGGCCAACACCTACGATCAGCTGGGGACGGCTTCCGCGGGCGTACGCCTCGGGCGCGCCGCGATCCTGGCCAAGCTGCGGTCCGACGTCGGAACGCGATATCGCGCTGAGGTGGTCGAGGCGCTTGCAGCGGTGGTCTCAGCGCGTCCTGACCGCGGGCAGCGGCGACGGCGCGAGGATACCCCCAGGCGGATCCGCGGAGCCGCCTGAGCGGCGTTCGAAGCGGAAGGCCGATGCTATGATCGGGCCTCCGATGCTCACCCACCGCTGCGCCGCAGCGCGCCCGCGGCGCGCCCCCACCGCGGTGCTCGCGCTGCTCGTTGTCGTGCTCGGAGCAGCCTGCAGCTCGCCCATGCCATCTCCAAGCGCGTCGACGTCAGCCAGCCCAAGCCCAAGCCAGAGCCCGACCCCCACGCCGCTGCCGACCCAACTCTTCAGCAACACGCCGGACCCGGAACTGGTGGCCCTGATCCCGACCGTCGTTGCCGGACAGACCGTGGTCATCCCCGTCATCACTGACTTCGGCCTGACTCCCGGCGACATCGGGGAGGCCTACGGGGAGCTCGGACTCCGCTTCAAGGCACTGCAGCTGGCCTTCGTCAAGCGGCCGCGCCTGTCGCTGTACGCCGTCCACATGGGGCCACCCGACGCGACGATGCAGGAGCTGGAACCGTACCTGGCGGCGACCGGCCAGTACATCGGGATCGCGGGACTCCACCGTGAGCCGTGGACGGAACAGACGATCGGCGGCCGGCTCGTCTGGGCGAGGTCGGGTGATGGTGCGACGCTGGCCGGAACCATGCTGTACACCTGGACGACGGGCGGCTACCTGTTCCTGATGATCGGCGTCGACGAGCAGCAGAACCTGGCAATGCTGGCCGCCCTGCCGGCCGAGGCCGCGCCGACGCCGACCCCGCTGCCCAGTGTGTCGCCCGGCGCCACCGACGGCCAGTCCGCCAGCCCCTCCGCAACCTGAGGCCGATGATCGGCATCGGTCTATCATCGGCTCCGTGCCGACTCTGCCAGGACCGCTGGTCACCGCCGTATGGCTGCGCGAACACGCGACTCACCGCCCGCTGCGCATCGTCGACCTGCGCTGGTCGCTGACACCGCCGGCTGGCCGGCAGCGGTACGCGTCCGGGCACATCCGCGGGGCCGTCTTCCTCGACCCGGACACCGATATGAGCGCGAAGCGCGGCGCCGGACCGGGCCGGCATCCGATCCCGTCGGGCGAGCAGTTGGCCCGCGCGTTATCGGCGATCGGGATCGGCGACCGGCACCTGGTGGTCGTCTATGACGAGGCCACCGGGCCCGACCCGCTGGGCGAGGCCGCATGAGCGACGAGTGGAGCGACTGGGGAGACGGCGCCGCTGATAACCGAATCTCCCGAAAGCGTGACCGGCTGGCGCGAATGCTGGCCGTCGCCTCGATCCTCTACACCCGCGGCAGCAGCGACACTGGAGTCCCGGTCGCCGAGATCGCCGAACTGACCGGGATGACCAGCCGGACGATCTATCGCGACCTGCGTGCCCTGGAGGATGAGCTGGGGATGCCGATCTTCCAGGCCGGGCGCGGGCGCTTCGGGATCGAGAAGAAGTACTTCCTGCCGCCGCTGCGCCTCTCACTGCCGGAGGCGGTCGTCCTGTTCCTGGCCTCGCGCCTGATCGCCCGGTGGTCCGACGAATACGACCAGGCGGTGGTCAGCGCCTTCACCAAGCTGGCTGACTTGCTCCCCCAGCCGATCGCTCGTCACGTGGCGGCGACCATGCTCACGGTCGGGCGGGCCGGTCGAAACGAGCCATTCCTGCGCAACTTCGCTCACGTGGCTCAGGCCTGGGCCGACGGGCGGGTGGTCGAATTCGAGTACGAGCCCGGAGGCGGCCCGTCGCGGCACGCCCGGGTGCGCCCCTACTTTCTGGAGCCCGATGCCGCTGGCCGGAGCGTCTACCTGATCGGCTTCGATGAGACGGTTGACGCAATGCGGACCTACAAGGTGGAGCGCATCCGCAGCTCCACCCTGACCGCGGATCGCTACCAGATCCCCGACGACTTCGACCCGGACCGCTGGCTTGCCCACTCCTGGGGAATCTGGTCGAGCGACACCACTGCCACCGCGGAGGTGCACCTGCGGTTCGACGCATCGGTCGCCCACCGCGTGCGCGAGGCGATCTGGCACCGATCGCAACGGCTCGCAGAGCGTCCCGACGGACAACTCGAGCTGACCGTCACGGTGGCCGGGATCGTGGAGATCCGGCCCTGGATCCTCTCGTGGGGAGATGCCGTCGAGGTGCTCGGGCCGGACGCGCTGCGCGAGTCGGTCGCGGCGGCGGTTCGCGCTGCTGCCTCCCGCTACGACCCGTGATCGGGCGCGCAATCGAGTCAGAGCTGAAGCTGCGCGCCGATGGGGACGCACCGCTGGCCGAGTTGGCGATGCTCGAGACGCTGGGGCCAGCCAGGTTGGGCGAGCCACGCACCGTCGATGAGCTGGATCGCTACCTGGACACCGCGGGCCTCCGCCTGGCGGACCGCGGCTGGGCATGCCGCCTGCGCTCACGCGAGGGCAGCACGACGGTATCCCTGAAGGGGCCGGCCGAGCACGTCGCCGGGGCCGCACTCCATCAGCGCCCCGAACTGAATGGCCCTGCGGGGCCCGGAACCGATCCGGCCGAATGGCCACCGTCGGAGGCCCGAGACGAGCTGCTCGCCATGACTGGAGACGAGCCTCTCGCTGAGCGATTCGCCCTTGCGCAGGAGCGCACGGAGCGAGAGGTTCGCCTGGGCGAGGAACGCGCCGGCATCCTTTCCCTCGATCGGGTCCGGGTCATGCATCGGGGAGTTGAGCTCGGGCGGCTGCACCTGGTCGAGCTCGAGTTCGACCCGATCGGGGCGCGCACCAGCTTCGATGTCGAACCTCTCTCGCTGGCCCTGCAGGGGATTGCGGGGCTACGCCTGGATCCCCTCAGCAAGCTCGAGCACGCGCTCGAGATGATCGAGGCCACCGGCCGATGACTGCCAGGGCGGGACGCTCGGCCGCGCTGGGCGGGGCCGTCCTCATCTCGGGCTACCTGGGCTGGGACAGCCCGCTGTGGGACGCGCGCCTGCAGCTGGGCCTCCACCTCGCGGCAGCGCTGGCGATCGGCGCCCTGGTGTGGCTTGCCTGGCGTGGCCGGGAGCTGCCCCGAACTCGAATCGACGCATGGATCCTGGCACTGCTGACCGCGTACGCCGTGGCAACCCTGTCAGCGTGGAATATCGGGCTGTCGGCCCCTGCCCTGGCGGGCATCCTGGCCACCACCCTGATGCTGCCGGTCGCTCTCGTGGCGATCCGAAACCG
>JAYUGK010000101.1:0-6164 GCA_043738415.1 Chloroflexota bacterium
GCGGTCGGCGTCCTGCGAGACCTGGTCGACCACCACCTGGCGCATCCGGACGAGATCCCCGCCACGTACCGCGAGGATGACGCGCCGCTTGTGACGCAGGTCGCCGACTACGTGGCGGGCATGACCGACCGGTTCGCCCTGGCTACCCACCAGCGCCTGTTCAGGGACGCTTGACCTGGTAACTCTGGAAGGAGCCATCGTCGCAGTCCAGGACGATGGAATCGGGGCGATCAGCCGCCGAGTTTGATGGCGAGCTTCCCGGTGGGCCCCACACCATGCGGGTGGTCAGACCGATGAAGGTTGACCCGATCTCCACCGGCGACCCCTCGGCGAAGCTCGGCGAAGCGGACACCGATCCCCTGGGAAAGTAGGTGCGATCGCCCCACTGCACCAGCGTCGGACAGCCATCCAGGCGACTGAACGCGAGCGACATGGCGAACAGCCCGACCGCCACGAAGACCGCCGCCGCCAGGAGCCCGCAGCCAATCACGCGCGGGTTCATGAGCGCACGATCTCGAAGCGCGCGTAGCTCCCCGAAGCAGGGCCGAGGCTGGCCTCGACCTGCTCGACGCGCGCTCCCGGCGGGCCCACTCGAAGGAGGCGCTCCAACTTCTGGAGTGACGCGCGCGGCCCCTCTGCGACCACCTCAACGGTCCGCTCATCCGGGTCATTCGCCACCCACCCGACCAGCCCCAGCGATCGCGCCTGGGTATTGACCCACCATCGATAGCCGACCCCCTGTACCCGACCCACGACGCGAGCGGAGAGCCGGGCCGGGCGATACGGCTCGCTCATTGCCGCGCGAGACTCGGCCAAACGAGCATGGCCATCTCCAGGGCGAGTCGGGGGGCGGCATTCTGGCGAAGCCCGTCATCGATCCGTTCAAGCAGTTCCAGGAACGCCGAGAGCGCCTCTGGATCGAGCCTCGCCGCGGCCGCAGCCAGGCCGGTCAGGAGCGAATCTGCCGGCGCCGTCCGCGCAGTTCCGATCGCCGTCACCATCAGGTCGCGCGCGAGGTCGCGCCAGACACCGACGATCAGCGCTGCGGCCTCGCGCTGTACCGAAGTAGGCGTCCGGGGCGCATCGTCGTCAGGCGCATCCTCGCTGGGCTCCCCGACCGGCTGCGCCCCCAGCCGCCCGGCATCGTCAAGCAGATCGCGAACCGATCCGAATCGATCGGCCGGGCCGCGCTCCAGCAGGCCAAGCAGCTCCTGCTGCGTCCGGCGTCGCCAGTCGAGCAGCTCCGGTGTGCGAGCAAAGCGAACTGCGGTGCCGCTCAGGCCTCCGGCAATACGGGCCAGCGCATCGGCCTGATCCTGCGGCAGACGCTCTCGATCAATCAACCAGGCGACTAACTCCCCATGCGGCACCGGACCGATCCGAAGTGACTGGCTGCGGGAGCGAATGGTCGGCAGCAGGCGCGACGGCTCGTCGGCGACAAGGATGTACATGTGCCGCCCGGTCGGCTCCTCGAGCGCCTTGAGCAGGGCGTTCTGGGTCGGCTCGTTGGCTCGGTCGGCCTGCTCGATCAGGACGACCCGCCGGTCGCCCGCGATGGGCGAGCCGGCGCTCTCGCCGAGCCAGCGGCGAGCGGCAGCCACGATGCTCTCGCCGGTCGAGCGAGCCTCGCGCCAGCGTTCCGGGGACCCGATCACCAGGTCCGGGTGCGTCCGGGAACGTGCCATTCGACAGCTGCGGCAGGCGTTGCACGGTCGCCGTTGCGGATCAGGGTCGGCACAGAGGAGGAGTGCCAGCAGGTCGTCAATGAAGGCGTCCTTGCCTGCCCCCTGCGGACCGTGCACGAGCAGCGTTCGCTGCAGTTTTCCGGCCGCCGCGGAGCGAACGGCGATGGCACGCGCCGTGGCCTGGCCCACGCTCAGAAAGCCCGACGCGACCTCAGATCCGATCACCGCGGGAGTATAGACATCGATTTTCGGTAAGCCGCCCGTAAGGTTCCGGTGACGGCGTCCGGAGCAGGATGGCGCGGCATGCCCCGCCGAGCCGTTCTGGGCACTTCGCGCTGGCGGCCGGCCGGCAACCGGACCCGCCACACCAAGGAGGCGGCCGGCGGGGCGCCATCTCAAGTGCCATACTTTGAGCATCCGCCCTCACACAAGAACCAAGGAGGATGCCATGGCCGACCAGGCATCAACATCGATAAAAGACCTTGTCGACAAGGTGCTGGAAGCCCAGAAGCAAGAGCAGATCGCCCAGCGTGCCCACCAGTTGGTGACGAACATGAGCGAAGCTGCCGGTATTGCTTCTCAGCGAGCCGCTGAGGCGTGGCGCGACTCGGCCGCGTTGCGGCGCGAGACGTCAAAGACGGTCGCCAGGGCCGGACGTGAGGCCACTCGCTGGGGTCGCACCACCTGGCGGCGAGACCTGGGGCCGGGCCTGCGTGACCTGATGTCGAAGAGAACCCTGACCCTCGGTGCGGCCGGCGCGGTTGCACCCGCGGTGAGCGAGCTGGTCGGCGACGCAGCGGCCCGCCTCGGCATCGGTCGGCGACGGGAGGAGCGCCACTGGGGCTCCTTCTTCCTCGGCCTGCTGCTCGGCGCGGCTGCCGGCCTGGTTGCCGCACTGCTCACCGCACCGAAGGCGGGCCGTCAGATGCGCGACGAGCTGGCCGTGACCGCTCGCGAGGCGGCCGGCAAGGCTCGGGAGGCGGCGCTCCAGGCCCGCGATGCGGCGGCCGACGTGGCCGCCAATGCGAGCGACTGGATGCCCATCTTCCAGCGCAACCCGATCGAGGCGACCACTGCGAAGCCGGTCGTAGAGGAGCCGGCCCCCACCCCCGTGGTCAAGAGCGCAAAGCCGCGGGCAGAGGCCGAACCGCCAGCAACGAACTAGCCACGGGCGTCCTGGCAAACGCGAAGGGCCGGCCCACAGGGCCGGCCCTTCTTCGATGCCGAGGAACAGTCCGAATCAGCTCTTGGTCGGTCGGCCCGAACGGAAACGCTGCCAGATCCCTTCGGGCTCGCTCTCGACGGTCGCGCCCGAGGCCTCGTCCGACTTCGTTCGCGCTGCGCGGGGACGACGCGGCTTCGACGCCTCGGCGCCAGCCGGTGTCGGGCCGCCCGATCGGGCTTTCGCGCCCGAGGAGCGACGGCTGGGCTGAGGCGTGGGCGCGGTCTTGTCATCCGCGGCCGGAAGATCGGCCGTCGCCACTTTGGCGAGTCGAGTGCGGCGCGCCTTGACCGGCGGCGCCACCGCGGCCTCTTCGACAGGTTCGACAGCCGTAGCGGAGCGCGCCGCCGCCCGCCGTGGCCTGGCAACCGGGGCAGGCGGTTCCTGGATCTCCTGCACGGGCAGTCCGAGCTCGGCCAGCGTGGCCGCGTCGGCCTCTTCGAACGTGTATTCGCGCGGCTCTTCGAGCGCCTCGAGACCGCCGATCTGCGAAATATCGTCCAACTCGACCCAGCCGATCTCGCCGGGGGCTGCGGCGACCGTCTCAGAGACCATGCCTTCCTCGCGAGCCCGGCCTCGACCACGGCCACGACCGCCGCGCCTGCGGCGGCGACGAGGGGCCTCGCCGGCGGTTCCGTCGGTCGGCGCCTCGCCACCTCCCTCGGGCGCAACGGCTGCCATCGCCTCGGGCGCAACGGCTGCCGTCGCCTCGGGCGCTTCCGGGCGGGCCCGGCCACGACCACGCCCCCTGCCGGCGGGACGGGCCTCCTTCCCCTCGCGAAGGGCGGCCAGGGCGGCGGCGGCCACGGCGGCGGGAGCCTCGCGGAAGCCGAACTCGGGCACGACCTCCTTGGCGGGCATGGGCGGAGCGCTCATCACCTTGTCCGCCTTGTCGGTGTCGGTGCCGCGTCCGATTCCGACGATCTTCATCATGTCGACGAACTCATCGGCGACCGCCATGAGGTCCGAGCTGGTGTTGGGTCGGAAGCTGTAGACCTCGCAGCGCACGCCGCCGTCCTGCAGGGCGCGGATGGCCGGCGCGAAGTCACCATCACCGGAGACGATCACCGCGATGTCCATGCGATCGGCGAGGCGGAACAGGTCGACGACCAGCTCGATGTCGAGGTTGGCCTTCATCCTCCCGTCGCCGAACTTGCGAATGTCCTTGTGAACGACCTTGTAGCCGTTCTTGCCCAGGAAGTCGATGAACTTGCGCTGGTTCTCGTTCTCGGGATCAAGTCCTGAGTAGGCGTAGGCGCGAATCAGGTCGCGTCCCTTGGTGGCGGCCTTGAGCAGGGCGACGTAGTCGACGTCGACCTCCTGCCCGCGTGCCGAGTAATAGATGTTGGCAACGTCGACGAAGACGGCCACGTTCTTGCTCACGATGAAATACTCCTGTCGGGTGTGATCAATGGCTCCCGTGGCATCGGCCGCACCACACCTCGCGAGCGGCAGCCGTGCTGCAGCTCTGCGGCGGCGAGTGGTTTCGAGGAAGCGCCCATCCCGTGCGCCGCTCGACTTCGCAGAGGAAGCCGCGGCGCGGCCGGTGGGCCGGTGGAGCATACCACGGCGGCGCGGCGCCGACCCGCGGAGGAGCCCGCTACAGGGACAGACTCTTGCGCTCGGGGCGATTCCGCCCTTATGATGCCGGGCACGCCTTGCCGGGCCGCGCGACAATTCGCCCCCGGGCACAGAATAAAGGAGACCGAATGCAGAAATCCTTGAAGTGGATTGCGCTCCCGAGCGTGATCCTCATCATCCTGGCGGCCTGTACGCCAGCCGGCAACGGGAGCGCAAACCCGAGCACCGGGGCCAGTGCTTCGACGGCCGCTGACCCGGCTGCCGCCTGCCAGGCCCTCGATCTGGGATGCATCAAGGTTCCCGCTGGGGAGCCGCTGACCATCGCCGCCGCGCTGGCCATCACCGGTGACGTTGCCTTCCTGGGGAACGACAGCCTGGCTGGCGTCCAGGTCGCGAAGACAGAGCGTGGCAAAATCCTGGGTCGCGACGTCGAGATTCAAAAGGAAGATGCCGGCTGCGGCGACGCCGCCACTGGGCAGACAGCGGCCCAGGCGATTGTGGCCAATGCGGCCGTTCTGGGCGTCATCGGCACCACCTGTTCACGCACCGCGGTCACCGCGATGCAGGTCCTCGGAGGCGCCCACCTGGTCATGGTCTCGCCGTCCAATACGGCGCCTGGCCTGACCAACCCCAAGCACGAGCAGTACGGCGGACCATTCTTCTTCCGCACCGCGTACAACGACACGGTCCAGGGCGCTGCGGTCGCCAAGTACGCGTGCGAGGTCTTGAAGATCAAGAGCGCTGCCACCATCCATGATGGCAGCCCGTATGCGGAGCAGCTTCAGCAGGTCTTCGCGGACGACTTCGTCAAGGCCTGCGGCGGCAAGATCACCTCTCAGAACGCAATGGCCCCTGGTGACACCGCGTTCCAGGCGCTTCTGACCACCATCGCAGCCGAGAAGCCCGACATGATCTTCATGCCGATCTTCGACCCTGAAGGTCCGCTCATCGTCAACCAGTCGCGGGATATCCCCGCCCTGGCGAACACCATCTTCTTCGGAGCCGATGGCGTCAAGGACGACGGCTTCGTTGCCGCCGCCGGTGGCGTCGCGGAAAAGATGGGGATGTACTTCTCAGGTCCGGACCTCAACTTCGGCACCAAGTACACCAATGACTTCCTGCCGAAGCTCCTTGCCATCGAAGGCACCAAGAACCCGCAGGCTCCGTATCACGCCCACGGCTACGACGCGTACAACATCCTGATGGATGCCATCGTGTCCGCTCTTGTCGGCGACGATGCGGCCGGGAACTCGTACTTCTCCAGAGACGGGATTCGCGCGCACTTCGCGTCCCTGAAGGACTACGCGGGCCTGACCGGGACGCTCAGTTGCCTCGGCGGTGACTGCGGGTCCTCGAACGTCTCGATCGCCCAGCTGAAGAACGGCGTCTACACCGAGGTCTATACGACCCGGTCGAAGTAACCGCCTGACCATCTGACCCCGAAACACCAGAGCGGGGGGGGCGAATCCGGCCCACCCGCTCTCTTGCATCCGCCGCTACACTGCGCAGAACTCGCCTGATCCGCTCCCAGTCCATCGAGGATCCGCTCGCCTAGGCAGCCACGAACGGAGGACCCGGCACGGTGCGACGGCCGTCAAACCTCTCCCTGGTCGATGTCATCCTGTGGGCCCTTCGGGTGGCCATCGTGGTCGGCGTCGCCGTCGGTGCCTTCGCCA
>JAYUGK010000102.1:0-6122 GCA_043738415.1 Chloroflexota bacterium
CTCCCCGACCGCGGCGTGGTACTGGCGCAGCACGCCGAGCACCTCCTCCGGCTCGGCCTGCTCGGCAAAGGCGGTGAAGCCGCGCAGGTCCGCGAACAGCGCCGTGATCTCGCGCCGGTGCCCGGCCAGCAGCGCCACGCCCTCCGCGCTGGAAAGCAGCTCGGCAGCCTGCGGCGCGAAGCGTGCCAGCTCGGTTCGCTGTCGCTCGATAGTCTCAAACAGCCGCACGTTCTCGATGGCCAGGGCTGCCTGGTCCGCGAAGGTCGTCAACAGGTTGATCTCCGGCGCCGTGAACGCCTGTACCTCCTTGCGCCAGACGGCAAGGACACCGATCGGCTCCCCGTCGCGGAGCAGCGGCGCGGCGAGGATCGTCCGAAAGCCGATTGCTCGTTGCGCGTCGGTCAGCCGGAATTCCGAATCGTCCAACACATCGACAACCTGGACGGGGCCGCGCTCAAGCAGGGCGCGGCCCATGACCGTCCCGCGCTCCGGTCCGAAGGCAATGTTGGAGATGATCTCGCGGAACTCCGGGGGAGCGTCCGAGCTGAACGCCCGCGCGCGAAATACGCCGCCCATCTCGCGCAGGATGTTGCCCTGGTCGGCATGGGTCAGCCGGACCGCGCTGTCGAGCACCGTCTGGAGCACGGCGTCGAGCTCGAAGGTAGAGCGACTGATCGACTGCAGCACCTGCCCGACCGCCGTCTCGCGCTCCAGCGCCTCGTGCGTGTCACCGAGCAGCCGAGCCAGCCGAATGGCGATGGCAGCCTGGTCAGCGAAGAGGCTGACCAGCTCGATCTCGGCATCGGCGAAGGGCGAGACGGTCATCCGTCCCAAGCCGAAGGATCCGATCAGCCCCGAATCGGTGCGGATCGGCACCCCGAGCAGAGTCCGATAGCCACCGACCGCCTGCCCTCCCCAGCGGTACTCGTCGTCCGCCAACACGTCGTGGATATGCACAGCTCCGTTCGTCAGCGCTACGCGCCCGTTCACGGTCTCGCGCGTAACAGGGAAAGGATGCGTGCGCTGGTATTCCCAATGCTCTGGCCGGCCGCCGACACCGGCGGCGAAACGAAAGAGTCCTCCTTCGAGCAGGAAGACGAACGCGACCTCGGCATTGCACAGCGCGGCCGCCTCCGTCACGGTCCGGTCGAGCACCGGTTGGAGCTCAAACTCGGCGCCGGTGACCGCCGCCAGCACACGGCCGACGGCCGCCAGCGCCTCCCGCTCAGACGCCGGAGCCTCAGGGTCAGTCATCGGTCTCGAGCGTCGCCTGTACCGAGAGTGCCACGTTCCCGGCAAGAGCCCGCGAGATCGGGCAGCCATCCTTGGCCGCCTCGGCTGCCGCGGCGAAGGCCTCGTGCGTACTACCGGGTACGCGCCCGATGACGGTCAACGCGGAGGAGACCACGGTCCATCCCGCCTCGACCTTGTCGAAGGTCACTTCGGCGGAGATGTGCAGGTGCTCCGGCGGCGTGCCGGCACGAGCCAGACCGCCAGAGAAGGCCATCGCGAAACAGCTTGCGTGCGCGGCCGCCAGCAGCTCCTCGGGGGAGGTGCGGCCCTCCGGCGCTTCGGTGCGGGCGGCCCACGAGACCGGGAGATCCCGGAACGAGTCGGACGAGCCGGCGCTCACCGAGCCGCGGCCGGTGGCGAGGTCACCCGACCAGGTGACGGTGGCAGTTCGGATGGCAGCCATTGGATCGGTGCTCCTTGTATCCTGCGAGGAGTTCAGCCTAGCGCAACCGAGGACCGATGCCGACCCCTGATTCAGCCGTCCCCGCCACCACGACCATGCCGGTCATCCGAGCAACTCGGATCTTCCTGCGCCCCGCCGAACGGGAAGACCTTCCCCTCTTCGTGCGCTGGTTCGCCGATGCCGAGACTACCCGATTCCTTGCGTCGCACGCGCCCTTCAGCCTGGCGATGGAGGAGCAGTGGTTCGCCAGCATGCTGGAGCGCCAGGGGAAGGGTGCCTTCCACTTCGTGATCTGCCTGATCGCCGACGGTACCCCGATCGGGACGGCCGGCTTCGATCATGTCAACCACGAGGACGGCAACGCCTCGTTTGGGATCAGCATCGGCGAGAAGGGAGAGTGGAGCAAGGGCTACGGAACCGAGGCGCTCGAGGCGATCTGTGACTTCGGCTTCGGCCAGCTGCGACTCGAGCGGATCGAGCTCGACGTCTACGAGCCCAACCTGCGCGCGCAGCGCAGCTACGCCAAGGCCGGCTTCGTGAAGGAGGGGGTGCTGCGCCACGCGCACTTCTCCGAGGGACGTTTCCACGACGTGCTGCGCATGTCGCTGCTGCGCGGCGAGTGGGATGCGCTCCCCCGGCCCAGGTCCTGGGAGATCGGGGCCTAGTGTTCGAGCTCCGGCGCGACCCGGTCACCGGCTGGTGGTCGGCGATCGTCACCGACCGCACCTTCGAGCACGCCTCCTTTGCCATCCAGGCGACGCCGGTCGAGGGGACGCACTGCCGCCATTGCGACGACGACCCGACACCCCCCGCGGAGGCCGCCGAAGAGACGGCCGTCCGCCGCGTCACCCTTCGCAACGATGCGTTCCTGAGAATCGACCCCGGCAGGGAGTCGACCGCCCAGCTGCCCCTCCTCGACCCACGCACCGCGAGCGGTTCGTGGGAGATCCTGGTGGCGCCGCGCGGCCACCACGAGCGACTGGCCGACGCCCCCCCACGCCTCGCGGTCAACCTGCTGCGCAGCCTGCGCGACACCATGCGCTCGCTGGCCGCCGAGCCGCGACACGACGATGAGCCGCTCTATATCCAGGCCGTGCAGAGCTACGGCATGCAGGCCGGGTCGCGCAGTGGGCACCTCAACCTGGAGCTGTATGCCCTCCCGCAGGTCCCCCATTGGGTCGCCGAGGAGATCGGTGGCGGCGCGCGCCATGTGATCAAGACCCGCAGCTGCGTGTGGTGCGGACTGGCGCGCGCCGAGGAGGAGGCCGGCGTACGGCTGGTGCTGGCAGAGGAGCGCTTCGTCGTGTTCACCCCGGCCGCCAGCCGATCGGCCTTCGAGCTGATGATCGTGCCGAGAGCGCATGCCGCCGACTTCACCACGCTCGATGACGACGACCTCGCGGCCGCCACGGCCACCCTGCAGCGCACCCTCGGCGCACTCGACGCACTGGGCGATCCGCCCTACAACCTGATCCTGCACACCGCCCCGGCCGGAGAGCGTCTCGACCAGACCTTTCACTGGCACTGGGAGCTGCACCCGCGGCTGCGGGTGATCGCCGGGCTGGAGCGGGCGACGGCGCTGGCGGTCAACCCGGCCGCCCCCGAATACGCAGCCGAGGTGCTGCGCCAGCATCTCCAGCGGGACAGCCCGTAGCAGGTGCCGCCGGGCTACACTCCGGCGCATATGAGCGAACGCCGAATCCTCGACGCCAATGAGCTGCGTCGCGCGCTCACCCGCATCGCGCACGAGATCGTCGAGCGCAACGGCGGGACCGATGACCTGGTCCTGGTCGGCGTCCGGAGTCGCGGCGTCCCGCTGGCTCGCCGGCTCGCCGCCCTGATCGAGCAGCACGAAGGGGTCAGCCTGCCGGTCGGTGCGCTGGATATCACCTTCTACCGCGACGACCTGACACAGCTGGCCCACGCGCCGATCGTCAAGAAGACGCAGTCGATGCCGGAGATCGCCGGGCGCACCGTAGTGCTGGTCGATGACGTGCTCTTCACCGGACGCACGGTGCGGGCCGCGCTCGATGCGCTTACCGACCATGGACGACCGCGCGCCGTTCGGCTGGCCGTGGTGATCGACCGCGGGCATCGCGAGCTGCCGATCCGCCCGGACCACGTCGGAAAGAACCTGCCGACCAGCCGCGAGGAGATCGTGCACGTGCGACTGGTCGAGACCGATACGGTTGATGAGGTGGTGCTCACGCGGCCCGATGGCGCGTCGGAGCCGGACCTCTAGGCGACTCCACCCCGTTGGCTGGCTTCCCAGTAGGCCCGCCAGCCACCCCAGGACGTGATCTCCCGCTCTCCGGCGGTCATCGCCTCCGGGAAGAGGATGCCGTCCACCCAGCGCCCGTCGTCCAGCTCTACCGGCCCCTTGTAGAGTCCCGGGGGCTCGCCGGCCTCGACGGCCGCCCAGACCTCGTCCGGGAGACGGTAGAACTCGCCCGGCACGCTGATCCCGCCCTGTTCGACGCGGAACATGCCCGGGTGCACGTCACCGATCGCGAAGATGCGGTAGTGCGGGGCGGTCCGAAACTCCCCAAGGAATTCGGCGCCGTCCAAGTTGGCGTGCAGCTTCAGACCCCGCATCAGGGTCCCGTTGACAAACAGCTCGACGGCCATCGGCCCTCCTTGCACTGAAGAAGTGGTGGCCGGGCCCCGGAGGACCCGGCCGCAACATGCTACGGAGTGGACGCGATCAGGCCCCACGCTCCTCTTCGGTGGGCGGCGTGGAGATGGCCTTCATGATGTCGGAGCCGCTGGCCCCGCCCTCCTTCATGGCCACGATCCAGATCACGACCCCGGCGAACAGGTAGCCGAGATAGACAGGGTTCGGAACTCGAACGGCGAACGGGTCGAAGCTGAAGATCAGCCCGGCCGGATCGTTGATCAGGCCCACCGCCGCAAGGGCGGCGGCGAACCCGCAATACACGATCGCGCGCGCGTACTGCTTGTCGATCACGAAGACCGCGATCGCCCCGAGCATGAGCCCGGCCAGCACGGCGCCGGCCCCCAGGGTCTCGAGGCCGCTGTACAGGACTCCCTGGCCGTTCAGCTCCTTCAACACCGTATGCGGGTCGAAGATTCCAGCGGCGGCCAGCGAGCCGTCGACATAGGTCTTCGCCCACTGGGCGATGTTCGGGACCAAGGCCAGCACGATCGCCGGCGCATGCCGGGGGACCGAGGTCTGGAACGCCTGGGCACCGATCACCAGGCCGATGAAGAGCAGGATCGGGAACAGGGCGGCCGCCGGAATGACGGCCAGGAAGAAGCTGATCAGCCCGGTAAGGCAGATCAGGCCGATCACCACGCCGGTGGCCAGCGAGTAGCCGATCCGACCACCGACCGCCTTCCAGCCCGGGTGGCCGATGTAGACGGCCGGCGGGAAGGGGCTGCCCAGGAACGAGCCGACCACGGCGCCCAGGCCGTCGGCCAGCAGGATCGAGCGCAGGTTGTAGCTGTCGCCGCCCGCGGCGGCGCTCTCGACGTTGTTCATCCCCTCGGTGAAGTTGTAGACGCCGAGCGGGATGGCAGTGGCGAGCAGAGGTGCGGCCTTGGAGAGGCCGGACAGGACCTCGGTCCCAAAGACCGGGAGGTGGATCCCGAACTGCTTGAACGACGCGTCGATGTTGGCGGGATCAAGGCCCGTCCATCCGAAGATGTAGTACGAGGCCCAGCCCATGGCGGTGCCGACCACGATCGCCGCCAGCCCGCCCGGGATCCCGAACGGCAGGCGCACGCCGGCGGTCCAGGAGAGCAGGATGATCGCGAAGGTGGCCAGTCCGATCCAGGCGGCCTGGAACATCTGGAAGCCGGCCGCCATGCTGATGAACGAGATCGAGATGCCGGCCAGCGTGCCGAGCATCGCCGCGCGTGGGGTGTACTTGCGAATGGTCGGGCCCACGAAGGCGCCGATCAGGACCACCACGCCGATGAAGAACGCCCACGCCAGGCCGGCCTCGTAGGCCTGAGCGATATCCTTGGTCTTCAGCAGCACCGGCAGCATGACCACGAAGGTCACGAAGAAGTAGTGCGGCACGCTGGGCCCGTAGGGCATGGCCGCGACGGTATCGCGCCCCTCTTTCTGCGAAAGCTTGTAGGCGAGATACGCATACCAGATGTTGCCCAGCGGGAGCGCAATGGCCAGTGCGGGCAGAATGCGACCGAAGACGGTACCTGCCGGCAGCCCGATGACGAAGAGCATCAGGCTCGAAAGAACTAGCACGTTCAGAAGCACGTTGGTGCCAAGTCCGAAGAAGGCGTTCCAGTCGCCTGGAACCCAGAGCTTTGGCTTGTACCCGGTAGTAGCTGTCATTGGTTCTCCCTCTTCCTCCATTTCCCCCGTTGACGGGTGGCAAGCGGTGCCTAGGGCGGGTGACGGACAGTGGCAGGCGGCATCGGTCTATCTCGGCTCAGGCGA